>DDPO01000094.1:10567-27531 GCA_002342225.1 Bdellovibrionaceae bacterium UBA2466
AAGCCAAATAGGCTTACTGGCTTTGTTAAGCCATGGAGTGATCACGTCTCTAAGTGGCCCCACCCACGGTTCTACGAGAACAACTCCATCGAACGATTGACACCATTTGTGAAAACCAGGTTCATTTTCAATCGGTGTTATTACTTTCTTAAAATGATATTGAAGTCGTGAGCTCGTATCTTCCATCGTTCTTCGGTCAAAGTGGGCTACGTGAGCTTTGATGGAAGGAGTTTGGTTAAGTAATAGCCCGATACTTTCGAAAGGAAATTGGCCTACTGAAGTCTCTTCAATGCTTAAGTCTTCTTTGTGAACTAAGAGGCCGAGCTTAAGAATTGGAAGCTCCGTGAGACCAAACAGAGGCAAAGATTCAATACGGTGGAGAGAATGTGATTCCACGATTGGGGCTGGCGATTCATTTAAAACCCCTACAGGATAAAATCTTCCCGCCGTGAACTTTTCGATATTTTCAGCACGAGCTACGTAATGTTTTCCAGCGGTTTGAAGCCCCGCGACCCAACGCCATGAGAGCGTATTAGACGCAGCATCGGCATCGAGTAGTTCGCTTAAAAACAACTGAGCCCCGAGCTGCCAAGGAAGGTTCAAAGTAAAGATCCAGATCGAAGCAAACCACATCCGCGTGTGATTATGCAGGTAACCAGTATCGGCGAGCTCTTTGCGCCAATTATCGAAAGCTTCAATCCCTGTCGCCCCTTCGAGTGCGAGACGATATTTTTCAGATTTTGGTTCATTCTCCAAAGCTACGAGATCTCTTTGAAAGTTATCCCAAACGGAAGGGTGCCACTCAAGCCATCCTTTCCAATAAGTTCGCCAAACGACTTCTTGTACGAATTTTTCACAAGAATGAAAATTATGAGTAGAAAGCGTTTGTCTTAGGACTTCTTCTTCGCTTAAGAGTCTTCTCTGAATGGCAGGTGAGAGCCGACTCGTGTTTCCCGTTTCTTTAGGACTCCAATCGAAGTTTCGATTCTGTGCATAACGGTGCCCTGCTTCGGGGAGAAAGGCCGCAAGCTTTTGTAAAGCCAATTCACGAGAAAAGATTTCACTTAGCATTTAAGGGGCCCTTTTTGAAGCGCGGTCTCCTGCACAACGTTTGCTGCAATATTTGACATGTTCCCAGTTTTTTTCCCATTTTTTTCTCCAAGTGAAAGGGCGATTACAAACAGGGCATATTTTTTGGGGTAGGTTCTCTTTTTTCACTTTTTCCCCTTTTCTCTTTTTTTTCGGCTTCCGTGTTTTAAATAGACCTGTTTTGAGGCCTCTTTGACCTCTTTTTGCGAACGCCAAGAGAAGATTCTTTTTTTTGCTTCTTGATAAGCCGTAGCATGATCCACGATGGGGGCAGGATAATTTTTTCCGATGATACACCCTACTTGTCTTTGGAGGGTCTTCGACATCTTTTGGGGTTCTGCAATAAAGTCAGTGGGAACAGCTTTCAGTTCAGGAACCCATTTCTTGATAAACTCACCATGAGGGTCTTGATCTAAGACCTGCTTAATGGGGGAATAGATTCGAATAGCATTGATGCCAGTGGTTCCTGACTGCATTTGAAATTGGCTAAAGTGGATGCCAGGTTCAAAATCTAAAAAGTGTTTGGCCAAAAACAGAGCCGGCTCTCTCCAGTGTAGCCATAGGTGATAGCTTGCAAAAGACACAAGCATGGCTCTCATTCGAAAGTTGATCCAACCTGTTTGGTGGAGAGATCTCATGCAAGCGTCTACCATGGGATAACCAGTTTCCCCTCTTTTCCATGCCTCGAAAAATTCACTGTTAAAACTATTTTCTCTTAATCCATCCATTTTTCGATTCATGTTTTGAAACTCAATGGTGGGTTCATCTTCAAGTTTCTGCATAAAATGGCAGTGCCATCTGAGCCTCGAAGAAAAAGCAGCAAGAGAAGATTTCCAGCCCGATTCACTAAAACCTTCACTTCTTTGGAAAAGCACTGCATGCCAAACTTCTCTGATAGACATCACACCAAAACTAAAAAATGGGCTCAACCGACTGCAAGCTTCCCAAGCTGTAAGAGGAGAGGACATTTCTTTGGAATAGTATCGACCTCGAACTTGGAGAAAGCTCTCCAAAGTGGCTCGAGCTTCAATAGCGCCACCTTTTTGGCGAAAGGGTTTTGAACAGGGTTCAAAGTCAAATTGTTTAATTTCGCCTGAGATAGTTTCCTTGCAACTTGAAACAGTGCCACTTATCGAAACAGGAGGGAGGGTCATGAATTTATTCCACTGAGAGGCCCAACCGTCTCGAGATTTAAGTCCCCGAATGATTCCAAATTGAGGGTAGTCTCTATATTTGACTCCGTTTTCTTTACACCATTTTTTGACGTTTTTATCGCGTTCAAAAGTGAGGAAATTTCCAGTCTCCTGATGACTATGAATAGCTTCTATGGACACATAACGTTTTAAGTTATTTAAAACATCGACCACTTCACCGACAAAGCGATAAAGCTTTATGCCGGTTTTTTGTAAATCTTTTTCCAGAGAATCAAGTGATTCATTTAAGAAAGCCCCATGGGAAGAATCCCATTCTTTGGACCGAATGATAGAAGGCTCATAAACGTAAAAACATAGGACCTTTCCGGCCTTACACCCTTCACTGAGTGCTGCGTGGTCTTGAATTCTAAGATCTCTTTTCAACCAAACAAGCTGCATAAATAGTGTCAGTCTCCCAACAAGCTTAACCGGTAGCGGTCACAAAAAATAGCGAGATGAAACAAAAATCGAAGCAAAGTGATTTCCATCAAAGGCCACTGGAGAGATTTGAAAAGCGCAGCAATTCGAAAAACTCAGGTTTTATTTCGAAATCTGTCGTTCAGCCCATTTAAAAAAGCGATCTGCCACTTGAATGGCCGCTTTGATTTCCTCTTGGGTGATTTCGAGGTACCCCTCTTCATATCTCCTAACGGTCGCAAACTCGGACAGTCCCTCAATAGAACCATGACCCATGGGCGTAGAAATTTCCTCAGGAAGTATGCTAATGATAGCTTCTAAATCATGAGTCAGTGGCACATTTTTTTTGAAGTGAACTAAAACTGCCTTGAGTGACTTTTCAATCGATTGCTGCGCAATAAAAAATATATTCTCAGGGCGCCCCTTCTTGGACTTCGCCAATATTTTAGCTGACTCAAGATCCCCTTCCGCAATTTTAAGGAGAGACTTGGCGTAAGCAGGATTAAACTTTTTAGATTTTGGGGTCATTGCCTCTCCTAAATAGAGTTTTTCCCTCTTCCCTTGCGACAAAAAAGACTCCTCCCAACCGACTTCTTGATTCAAAGTGTTCCCGATCCACAAACAGGGCATCCACGGGCCAAAAGTTCTTCCTGTTTTTGTGAAATCGTTTCGAGCCCGCACGAGCCCCGACTTTAGTTGGGAAAATAGCCACAAAATCCACATCGGAGGCTTCCGTCATTTCCCCTCGAGCTGCGCTGCCAAAAAGAATAATTTCCTCAACTTCAGGCAATTCTTTTAGCTCATTCAAAAAGCCATTTACGACCGAATCGACTTCTTCTTGAGAGAGTTTTTTAGCTGTCAATTTCACTAGGCTCATCGTGCTCTTGATGATACAGCCAAAGCGCAAGAATAGACAAATTTCATTTCGTGCAGACCGCAGTGACCACGAAACGACCACGAACCAACAAATACTTAGAAACATTGCTATTATTGAACAATATCAATTAGTTAAATCGATTTTCTCTCACCCCTTTTTCCTAGCTGTTACGGACTGGCTTTAGCTCGAACAGAACACGAATCAAGCACGCTCAAAAGCTTGGGTTTTTGATCAGAATGGCAAGCCCTTTAAGTCTTAACGGCTTCGACTCTAATTAGCTTTCCATTCGCAAAAATCCCTCCTAAAGTAATGGATAGTATGCGGCCCTTACGAGTCACAAGAAAACCGTTAGATCCCGAATTTCAGAAAGCTGAGATCCGTAGGATAACCGAAATTATTTCAACAACTGTGAATCCTCTTGCTGTCTTTTGCTTTGGCTCGGCTTCCGAGGGTAAAGCCACCGATCAATCCGATTTCGATTTTTTAATCGTATTGGACGAAACAGCATCAGTGCAGAACGCCCGACTCAATTTAAGGCCTTATTTTCCTCTCTCGGAATTTCCAGTCGACATCATCTGGAAAAAGAAGTCAGACTTCCTTAAACAAAAGGAAATCGGCGGAATTTCCATGGTGGCGTGGGAAGATGGGGTTTGTACTTACTCCGTGGATAATAACCTGTTTCATACAGCGCGAAACTTATGACGAAGAAAAAACTTTTTAAAAAAGAATATGGCATTGAACTCCTCAAAATTGCTGAAGGGGATTTGGAAACCGCCAAAGGTCTTATTAAAGTCAAAATGGGACGAAGAGAAAATATTCTCTTTCACCTCGAGCAAGTCATTGAGAAGAGCTTGAAGGCAGTTCTTTGCGCCAAAGGTATCCCTCTACCCTTCACTCATGAATTAGGTATTATTCTAGAGCTTTTTCCCACCGAGCTTGTAGTTCCTAACTCAGACGACATGGTTGATCTAGGTCAGTTTGCTTCAGTACGGCGATACGAAGAAGGCGTTGCGGAGCTCACGGATGATGAGATTCAAGAGACTCTGTGTTTGGCTACCGAAACATTAAAATGGGCAAAAACCACCCTTCGGTAGGCGAGTCTATTTGTCCAACCAAATCGTCGATGCCGTTCGGACCTCACAACTATTACTCATTGACCCACCAAGTGAATAGGCCTTAGCGTTCAAGTAAACCGAGGGAACTTCTAGATACTAGAAGGCTAAATCAGGAGGGTATCAGCGTTCGTTCAGAGCTCTTATTTGAAGCCTCAAAGGAATTCGTGTTCAAGCTTTGAGTCAGGACCTCTGACATCAAACTTGATTGGGCCGACTCCTGATGAAAAAGACTCACTCTCTTTGCATAACTCCCATCACACCGCAAATCCCAAGCCTGACAGGTGTCATTCCAATAAATATTTAGGATGTGACTTAGCTGTTTCTTTAACTCACAGTCCTCGATTGGAGTCAGGGCCTCAACTCTTGAATTTAAATTCCTTGTCATCAAATCAGAAGAACCAATAAAAAACTCGCCGCCTAATTCCTCTTTCGCTCCATTTCTAAAATAAAAAATTCTGGAGTGTTCTAAAAATCTTCCCAAAATGGAAATCACTCTTATGTTTTCACTTAACCCTTTAACTTGGGGTTTCAGACAACAGATGGAGCGAACGATAAGATCAACTTTAACTCCGGCTTGAGAGGCTTGGTAAAAGGACTCAATGAGTTCAGGATCTTCCAGATTATTTAACTTAATGAAGATATGCCCTTTTCCTCCCTTACGAACATGATCCACTTCCCGTTCTATCATCCTAAGAAAACTCGTTCTCATGTCGAACGGAGCTACTAAGAGCTTCTTAAAATGCCAATAGAGTGACTTCCCTGTTAAGCGGTGAAAAAGATGAACAACATCCTCGGTTATCTCTGGATTGGCAGTAAAATACCCTAGATCGGTATAATACTGAGCTGTTCTTGCATTATAATTCCCAGTCCCAATGTGAACGTATGAACGCATTGAGATGCCTTCTTGCCTAACCACGAGAGCAATCTTGGAATGTGTTTTCAGTCCTTTAATTCCGTAAACCACATGAACGCCTGCTTTCTCTAGCGCTTGAGCTGCCAAAATGTTTCTCTCTTCATCGAACCTAGCCTGAAGTTCGACAAGACAAGCAACTTGCTTGCCCGCAGCAGCTGCCCTTATAAGGTAAGGAATAAATGGACTATCTTCGCCAGTTCGATAAATAGTCATTTTAATGGCTACAACACTGGGATCTTCGCTGGCGTCTCGAATAAACCGCTCAACGCTTGAGTTAAAGCTCTCAAAAGGATGATGGACCAAAACATCTCTCTTTTTAATACAATCAAAAATACTTTCCTGAGTGTCCTTAAAAGCAACTGGAGCTATTGGAATCCAAGGGTTAAACAGCCATTCTCTTTTTCGAATTTCGGAAAGAGGTTCTAATTGATAAAACTCCATCCCCATAGGGAGTTCATAAATCTCGTCATCTTTTAGGCAGAGTTCCTCTTTTAAAATTGAAACGATTCTCAAATCCGCTCCATGGGAATGTTCCAATCTTAAAGCTTCTGCAAATCTTCTTTCTTTGAGCTCTTCAGCGACAATCTCGAGCAAATCATCATTTTCATCATCTTCAGACTCATCTCGGCCCACAATCGCATTTCGAGTCACCCGAAAGTAGGTACGGCTTAACACTCTCATTCCGGGAAACAAAAGATCGAGGTGATTTGCAATCAAGTCATGTGAACTAATAAATTGTTTTTTGTCACTACCCTCCGAGGTGGGGATCCGAATCCAAGCAGGAAACACAGTAGGTAACTTCACTCTTGCAAAAAAAGGCTCGGCTGTTTCATCAGGGTCCTCTAATAAAATGCCAATGGAGACTGAAAGATTAGAAATAAACGGAAACGGATGGCCGCTATCCACCACAAGAGGGGTTAATACCGGAAAAAAATTCTCCTTAAAAAAATCTATTGCCCAAGATTTTTGGGATTGGTTCAGATTTTTAAAGCTAACGGTTTCAACTCCCCCTTCGGAAAGTTCGGGAAGAAGCTGAGTTTGAACAAAATCGGCCTGTTTTTTTAAAAGCGATTCCACCGTCTCGCGAATATTACCTAAGCTTTGCTCCAAAGCTCGCCGAGATTCTTCATCTAAGGCGTCTGAGGCTTCACGTTTTCGCTTAAGTGCCCCGACCCTCTTCATAAAATATTCGTCTAAATTTGAGGTGAAAATCGAATGAAACTTCAGTCGTTCCAGCAATGGATTTTTTGGGTTCCTAACCTCTTCAAGAACTCTGTCGTTGAAAGATAACCAACTTAACTCGCGGTCGATTAACCAAGAGCTGTCTGATAGGGTTTTCATCGCCCCGAAAGTTATCATATTGCGTCATCTCTTTCCACTAGATTCAATGAGAAGCTCTTTATCGAAGACCTCATGAAACAGGTCTTTTCTTTGGTCTAATCGCAGCTTTGCAAGCTCCACAAAGTCACTGGAGCCCACTTTTAAGCAAATAGCCCTTTTACGAACCGAGACTTCATGGATCACTATTTTTTCCTGATGGGCAGGGCCCAGTGCTTCACCCACTTGCATGAGGCTAAGAAGAACATTAAAACCCCAATGCAGCTCTTTCTTTTTAAGACGGTTGAAACATGCTTTAGAGAAGTTGGCTCTATGTCCCTCTAAACACAGACAGAGTTGGGCCACCAACTCGATTTCCCAGTCTTGAGACAGAGGTAGCTCGGCGTTTTTTAAAATGTAGTAGGTATGCTTTTCATGCTCGACGGGAGATACTGTCCAACCTGTATCTCTAAAAATAGTAGCAATAATAAAATAATCTTTCCACACTGGCTCTAAGTTATGCAGTGATCTTGTTCTTTCAAATAAGATTTCTGCATTCAAAACCAATCTTTTTAAATTGCTTTCAGAGCAACCCAATCGACCCGCCCGTGCAAAAAGTGGAAAGAGATCCAATTCAGATTTGATTTTGATATCTTTTAAGAGATTGATCTCCTCCAACAAAATACCATCGCGCAAGGAAAAAGAGGTCGGATGAACCTCTTTGGCATCCAAAACATTCATGCACTCTTCAAGCAAAATCGCCCCCGCAAGAATGATATCGGTCCTCTTAGATTCCATGCCAGGCACGGCAAGAAGTTCCTCTTTAGACATATCAGCAATCGATTCAACAAACTTATTCAGCTCATCGCGGTGAATAATTTTGGTTCCAACGGTTTCTTTCATGATTTTTGAAATCGCTCGGATAGACCCGCTGGAACCTATAATGCGTTTTACCCGAGGCCAATCCTCGGCAATCGTTTCAGCCAAAAGCGCATGCTGAATATAAGATCTCAGCTCGTCGATTGGCTGTTGATTAACACTATTTCTCTTCACCGGCGGGATTGTTTTCAAAAACACCTGCTGCAGCCGGGCTGCTCCCAAAGGGAAACTCACACAGTGCTCGATCGTATCATCTCTACAAATACTGATTTCGGTACTACCTCCGCCGATATCGACCAAAGCGTATTTTCCCTTAGCAATGGGCTCGAATGATAAAATCGCAGACGCAATTAACTTGGCCTCTTCTTCGCCCGAAATGATGCGCAAATCGATTCCAGTTTTTTTTTGAATGAGTCTTAGAAAGCTCTGACTATCTCTCACTTCACGCAGGGTGCTCGTTCCGAAAGCCACAATTCGCTCAACGTGTAGGTCATGTGCAATGACTTTAAATCGAGCAAAAGCATTTAAAGCTCGAGTCACAGCCTTGGGATCTAGGGTTCCCCTCACAAAAACCCCTTCCCCTAATCTCACCATTATTTTCTCTCGATGCAGACAACGAACCCCATTGCCAGGTCCAATTTTTTGCACGTCAAACCTGACAGAATTAGTCCCAAGATCGATAATACCAATTCTTTTAACTGAGTTCATGAGCCGCCTTGATCAGTCGTATTTTAACTCTTTAAATTGACTTGGGATAGACCCTAAAAAACAACACTTTTTGCTTCTTGTTTTTTTGGCTAATTCAGTTATCGATGGACGCTTAAAAGGGAGGCCAACGATTATATCAGAAGGCATTAATACTTATAAACTGTGTTGGCACGTGTTCAATTAAGGCTGACACAGGACTCGTTCCACTAGAGTACAACATCTGGGTTCTGAGACATCTCGAAACGGCCGCCTCCCCGCAAAAACGAAACTGTCGTAAGCCACAGACGCCTTTGTCTCAAACCCCAGACTTCTACAAAGACTTTGTGACACCGCACCAGTGGCCTCCGCAACAGCTATTGTAAAACCTTTTTCCCTCGCAAAGTTTATACTCCCCTTCAAGAGCTCTCTCCCAATCCCATAGCCTGAATAAGCTGGCAACACACCTAGCATATACAGATGAAAAATCTCCTCTGGATCAGTTGTGGTCGTTATTAAGTAGCGATTATCTAATTCCTCAAGCAAAGCAAATAGAGGGAAAAACTTGGGGTTTAGATTGAAGTCACTGTAAAGAGGCGCAGTCGACATGGGTTCTGAGATGCAAAAGCCCACAACTTTGTTAGACTCTGCTAGCGCAACCCAGCTTAACTTCTCCGTAACCGCCTTTTCACACACCATGCGAGTGAAGGATAAATAATCCTCCGGTCTAATATCAAGTATGCGGGCCATCGTTTCCCCCTTCGGGGAGGGGAAAGATTGTTGAACACATTCTATTAAACTGTTGAGATGATTAAATTCCGCTAGCCTATAGACAATTTGAGATTGGGATTTCATGAATCTCTCCTTTTGAATGAAATATTGTGTTTTGTTGGGGACGGCTGCCCTTCACTTTTTTAAGATCTTGAACGAAATGGTCTATTGTTTCACGGTCGATTCCAGGCATCAAAATAACGTGGGAAATGTTGTCCTCACTCGCTAAGTGCCATTTCTCGATGAGAGGAGCCGGAGGTTTTTTGATAACAACAATGTTCGAGTGAGGGTTACACCACGCAGGCCAAGAAATCTGCCGAAGCACCTTAAGGGTGTACTCAGTCATTTCCATACAATCTAAGACCCTATCTTTTAGTCCCTGAACTCCCAACTTTTTTATGACCTGCCAAAGTATGAGGACTGAAAAACCATCTCTTGACCCTGATACTGTAGAATCAAATGAATTAATATACTCGACGGCATTTTTAATAAGTTGAATTTTGCTTTTTCGAGTTAGAACTACACCACAGGGAATAGGTGAACCCAAAAATTTGTGACCGGAAATTGCTATACTGTCTATTCCGCAACTAAAATCTGCTTTAAAAGCCTCTACCATTAAAGGCAGCATTATGCCGAACAACGCTCCGTCACAGTGCAAATAAGAACGGCTAACTTGGTTCTTCTGTAATACACATTGTAATTTCTTGATATCATCGATAGCCCCCTTCATTGTTGTCCCNNATATTGGCACTGAGAATGACTGGGTAATGTTTTAGAGATTTTATAGCGCGATCGAGTTCTGAATAATCTATTTCCCCGTTAGGTTGAGCCGGTATAACGCAGCATTTGAGCCCCAGCATTTTTACTATTTTTTTTAAGCTATAATGAGACTCTTCCGAGAAAAAAACGACACCATCGGGAAATTGCTCCCTGGCCAAATAAAGACCGAACAGATTTCCCTCGGTGCCACCATTGGTGACATAGCCCCACAAATCATCCTGTTCAAGCTTTAGTAAATGACCAAAGAATTCAATGAGCTCCTTTTCTTGTGTAAATGTGTTCATGCCGTTGTTACCTACAAAGGGATCTCCAACATTGTTAATTGTCAGATTCAAAAATGGAGAGAGATTTTCGAAGTCTAGAAGCTGACAGTTGGGATAGCCGATGTAGGTCTGACTCTTTTTAACCAAATCAAAGTAAAGAGAAGTTAAGTGTTGTTGCACTTCAGAGTTGCTTCCGTTCATTAAGGGCCTCCTCAAATTGTATGCGGAAAAGATGATTGCCGCGCTAAACAAAGGCAAACCAGGGTTTAGTCAGAAAAACATTTGTTTTCTGTTTGGATGCTGAAGTGTTTTAGAAAAAACTTGAAAAATGACTACCCCCCGCTAGAAATTTTATCGAAAAAGAATACCATTAGAGTTTTTCCTTATTTCACCTCGGAGAATTGTAAATATGCCCTATCAGCTGTCAAAAAAGGAACCGATTGAAACCTCTTTAAAAAAAATTCTAGTTCTAGGCATCAAAGATGCGACTAGTGTTCTGTCACTGAGCAGAGGACTTCACCGAGAGCAGTTTAAACAAGCGAGAAAATCACTAAAAAAAGCTCGAGCAGTGCTTTTTTTACTTCGCGGAGCCATGCCTGATGAAAAGTTTGGAGAGGAAGAAAAGACCCTAAGAGAGCTGTCCAGAACCTTCCGTGAAGTTAGGGAAGCTTATGTGACCGAAGAGGTTTTTCAGAGATTTTGCAATGACAACAAAAACAAAGTTCAGGATGAAGACTTAAAGGAGATCACTCATTTTCTTGTCGCAAAGTGCAATGAGAATGTGGATAAAGTATTTCAGAAAGAAAAGAAGCTAAAAGAAGCTATTGGTTTGTTAACAGCTGCGATGGAGCGAATTCCCGAAATAAAAATAAAAGGAGATGTCTGGGAATCGATTGAAGAAGCAATTCGATCTATCTATAGCGAGTGCGCTGAATTGGGGGATTTCTGTCAGGATTCAGACGATGAGAATACGATCATTGCTTGGAGAAAAGCCGTTAAGTTTCTGCGAGTAGAGCTAGATTTTTTCGAGGACGGTTTGAGCTCTGAGATCAAAAAATGGAATCGTCGTCTTCATGAACTGTCGGATTGTTTGGGAGAGTTTCAAGATCTAACGATGATTCAAGACCAGCTTGATGAGGGGAAAAAAGAAATTAAGAACAAAAAATCACTTGATGAGGTAGTTCAATTGATCAAATCGAGAAAAAAAGGTTTGAAGAAAATAGCGCGTGAAATCGGTCGTGAAGTTTTTTCCCAAAAACCCAAAGCTTTTATGAGGGAATTCACTTCTTCTACGCACCAATGGTTCAAGGCGGCCTGAATTTCATCTAAGCCGATGTTATCTACCGATAATACCAAGTGGCTTTGCCCAACGCATCACCCCAGAGTAGTTTTTTGGGTGGAATCGTGATTCATAATCCTCAGGGGAAAGAACCATATTGTTCATAGGATCTGCCATCTGATTAATTGAGGGAATAAAGAGCCAAACATGTTCTCCTCTAACTCCATCGCCATCTATAGTGCCCGTCATGAGGTTTGATTCAATTCCTAAGTGCCTTAAAATAGCTTTCATAATGATCGCTTTGTGCCTACACATGTTACTGGGCTGATCTGAATCATCAAAATAACTAGAAGCCATAATCGGTTTAAGATAAGGAAAGGGGGTAAGCGAATCACCCTGCTTCTGAGATAAAGCTCGAACTAAAATAGATGTCACTGCGTGAGGGCTCTTTTGAGAGCTCGTTAGTACAGCACGATCGGATGGATCTAAATGGGACAGAATTTCTTCAAAATCGAAATAGATCGATAGCCCGATGTGAGGGGTCCCATTGACATAACCCGCCATTTCACTTCCTCCGGTCAACCCCAGTGTTACCCCACTTATGAAGAATGCGCTCTTTACTGAAGCCAGACCTAATGTCTTTAGAACATCACCGCATCGTTTCACTTTGGCTTGATGAACATTAGCAATGCAATGGGAGCTAAATAAAAAGACTATCAGCAGGAAGGCCCCTAAGGCTTGATTCATCTTATTTTTTATTGCGTATAAGTTTCCCATCAATATCCCAAAAACTCTTCGGTTCAGGCAAGTTGCTCAATGTGACCCGCAAGTTCAACCACGGAACAAGCCGCTTTGCCCAACGTGCGTTTAATTTCCATACACGCTTGAATAAAATGTCGAGCATTTTCATCTGGTGACGCCTCTGAGGTGGATACTTTTTTTGTCTTGCGGAGTCTATCCATTCCTCATTTTCCACGGAACTTTCACCCTGGAATAACCGATTCATGAAGCATCTCTGAACGAAATTTTCTTTGATAAAAATGGTCATCTGCTCTTCCCGGCTCTCCGCAGAGAATCAACCCTAGTAAGTATAGTGCCCAATGCATCAGCTCAACGTGTAGCAACCGTGATACCAAGGCATTGATCTCCAAGAGAATACTGCCATCCAAAGAGAATTCAGCGCAGTGAGAACATAACTCGTAGGCTTGACTACATTGACAAAATTTATACTGCACTCAAAAAACCAGACAAAATAAGTTAACGGTTTTCTTTGTGATGACATTAACAAGCTCTGCAATACCCATGATGCCCACAAAACAACCCCACCCGTAGCTAATTTAAGAAATTTGAATTTCGAGATTTTGACTGTAAGGTATTGAAATTATTGCTGGTGGATGGGGAAGAATTCGAGCCTTCGAAGGCAGAGCCGTCAGATTTACAAAGGAATTACAAATGTACGGACTAAACTCTTTGATCAAACTGGCAACAATTCTTGCGATGCTTGCCGTTGTATTGTCCCTTTCTTTCCCTTCGATTCAATCGATGGTAGATTGAATGCATGGTTTTTCAGGGTAAAGAACAGACTTTCAAAAAAACATATGCAAAGGAACTACTAGCCATTGCTTTTGGGGATTTAGAATCCGCCAAGGGACTGCAATCTTCTAATCGGGGTCGCCCTGAAAATGTATGCTACTTGGCGCATCAAGTGATTGAAAAATCTTTAAAGGCGGTTTTAATTTGGAAGCAAATTCCGTTTCCACTGATTCATGACGCCAACGCTTTAATCGCTAAACTCCCTGCCCTAGACCAACCCCCTCATGGTTATGACTTAGGGGAACTCAATCAATTTGCCACGGTTCGTCGCTATGAAGAAGGGGCAGTTGAGCTATCAAAAGAAATGATTCAAAAAGCTGTGAACATTGCCGAAGAAATATGGAACTGGGCAAGCGAAAAAATAACTGCGGAAAAATAACATGGGAGTCAATCTGTCTAAACTCATCGAAACTCCACTGGATCAAAAAACTTTGAACGCTATTTTTGACGAGTTTTTAAAAAATCTTTTAACCATCTGCAAGCCTAGCGAAGTGATTATTTTTGGATCTGCAGCCAACGGAACTATGCGCCCCTCCTCCGATCTTGATGTTTGTCTGCTCTTTGATTCCAAAGAAGATGTAGAAAAATATCGAACTGTCGTTCTTCGCTCCCCTCCTCTAGTCTCTGGACTCCCCATTGATTATCTTTTTTTCGATAAAGCAACTTACCATGATAAGGTAGAGCGCGGCGGCGTTTGCGAACTGATTGAGCGAGAAGGGCTGAGAATTTACCCGAGATAAATAGAAGAAATGTAAATTCTGTTCGGACCGCACGACTACAACTCAGTGAACAATCAAAGGCATCTAGGTGGTAAATCGATAGAGGAATAATTCCTTGCACCGACCATTCTATGGCGGTATAACCATAGATATGAAGGCTCAACCCTTTCTTCGTGAAAAACGCATCCTGGTAAATAAAAACTCTGGAGAACTGGCGATTGCCGAACTAAAAATTTGGAAGATTCCAAAATCTAAGGATTACCCTAGGGGGATTAAATTCTCGCTGTTCCTAGTATGTAACGGCCAAGTTTTAGTTGGAATCGACAATCATAAGCCAAAAGGGCCACATCTTCACTTAAGCGGACAGGAACTTCCGTATCTTTTGAAAAATGAAAGAAATCTCATAGATGATTTTTGGGATCTCACAAGAAAGGCAGGGTTTGTACCATGAAATTGAGAAAAGCACGCATTGTGGTGGAATCTATCGACAACTTAAGCGAACGATGGACGAAAGCCATGCAAGGTAAAGCAAAGCCTAGAAAAGATGAAGAACTAATTTCCGTAGCGAGCTGGGAAGTGTTGGCCAAGGTTCTTTCGCCTCCGAGGCTTCAGATTCTTACAGCTATTCCACAAATCAAACCACGTTCCATCGCCCATTTGGCCCGAGAACTAAAAAAGGATTTTAAGAATGTCTATTCTGATGTCCGATTTTTAGCAGATCTTGGACTGATTGAATTACGTGAAGAGGGAGTCAGAAAAACTTTGGTCCCTATCGCTAGATTTAGCGGAATTGAATTGCCGTTGGCCGCTTAGTTTTTCTCAATAAAAGCCTCAAGTATTGCGCTTGAAGAGGGTCTGATTAAGGAACTAAAAAAAATGGCCAGCTTTTGAAATACTCAGAGCACAGAAAATACGGCGTAGCGATTTGGGTACAACTCTATCTGGGACTTCGAGTAGGAGAGCTAATGGCATTAAGATGGGAAGATGTTGATCTCGACTTTAGAAATAATGTAGGTCGAATCCACATTAGAAGAACCTATGTAAGCAAGACTGGTCTCTTTCGGGATTATCCGAAAGGGGGTAAGCAACACAGTCACTCCATACCCTCTGAACTGGTTGAAAAGCTTATCATCGCCAAAAAGGAGGCAACTACTCCCTTCGTTGTGGCCTCCCCACATGGCAATGTTCTTCCCTACAGATGGTATGTGAAGTACCTAAAACAATACTGCTCAGAACTGGGAATACCTGTGATCGCAACCCATGGACTCAGGCATTCGACGTCCGAGCTTTACATTCATCATGGCGCCACGAGGGACGATCTGAGACGTTTATTCGCTCATTCCACGCCAACAGTGACCGATCGTTACGTTCACAATCGAGGCACCCATTTGGAAAAAATAGCGAATGTCATCCGGTTGTTCCCAACTGGCACAGAACACGAATCGAACACGGCGGGGTAAAATCGAGTTTTAAGACGCTTTGAATTAAACTGTAAGTTATTGAAATTATTGATGGTGGATGGGGAAGGATTCGAACCTTCGAAGGCAGAGCCGTCAGATTTACAGTCTGATCCCTTTGACCACTCGGGAACCCATCCACTTTTTTTCAAAGACTTGAAGCTTTTTAAAATGGAGCCGGCAACAGGAGTCGAACCTGCGACCTACTGATTACAAATCAGTTGCTCTACCAACTGAGCTATGCCGGCACCAAGGTTTTAAAAAACCAAGACCCTATTTATTAATGGCTCATGATGGAGTTGTCGAGTCTTTTGAAACGGGACTAAGGAAAGTTGCACCGACCTTATCGAATTGATATCCTTTACCTAATTTAATGAAGAACCCCCTTAAAAACCTGGACCCCTTCATCCTTTCGGGGGCCTTCTTCCTTCTTTGGGCTTTCTTAAACACCTATTTAGACATCCTTCGCTACGGCATCGACCAAGGCTTTTACTGGTGGTTCTGTAACCTCGCCCTCATCGGCACCGCTTTTGGCCTTCTCTTTAAACACCGAGGCTGGCTCACGGGCTTCTTGAGTATCGCCTGCTTTACCCAAATCTTCTGGGTCATCGACAATCAGTACAGGGTCTTCACTGGCCAAAACCTCTTTGGCTTAGTTGAGTTCATGTACCAACCGGGTTTGCCGCTCGATGAATTTTTATTAAGCCACTACCACTATTTCACTATCCCCGTAGCCCTTATCGCTTTAATCCATTTGCCCCAGCAAAAAAGTAACGCCCTTCTTCTCATTGCGATTTTTAATCCGCTGATTTTTGGTGTCTCTTACTTTGTGTTTCCCGCGACTCAAAACGTAAACTGCATCCACGAGCCCTGTTTTCCAGGGCTAACCGACTGGGCCGGCCCCCTCTACTCTTTCCTTTTTTGGTTTATTATTTTTCTGGTCCACTTAGCAATCGGCTACAACTTAGAAAATTTCCTAGTCAAAAAACCGCTAAGCGATCAATTTAAAACTCGTTCCCTTTATCTCTTTTGGAGCATTTGCTTTTTGGCCTGTGTCTCGGCCACTTTCGACACTCGGTATCGTTTGTCACTGCCTTCCTTTAAATGCAGCTCAACCCAACTCCCAGACATGGAAGTTAATTGCGGATTTACTTTAGACAATAATCCGCAAAAAATGCTTTTCACTTACAAAATGAAAAACTTAAAAAACCGCCGGCAAATCTGCTCAGCCTATTTTGATCTCGAAGGACAGCAAATACCGCTTCATCAAGAGTTTAGAGTTTTAGAAATGGAAAATAAAAGACTCGAAGTCGTTCTCCCCTACCCCGCAAAATCGGTCGAAGTGACTCTAAAGGCCAGTTGCCGCGAAGAACTTTCTAAATAAAAAAGGGATGCGAGCTTTAACTCACATCCCTCTTTAAAGTTTTTTATCTACCAACTATTCAGCTTGGAAGATCGCTAACAACCTTTGACCTTCTTCCGTGTTGTAGAGCTGCTCTTTCAACACTTCATCTCGTTCAAAGCGACGAATCGCTTTTCGAGCAAGAAGCTTGTACTCGGTTGGGCTTACAGTGATATCGAGATCTTCAAACTGCGTAGTCGTATCAGGATCTGGATT
>DDPO01000077.1 GCA_002342225.1 Bdellovibrionaceae bacterium UBA2466
AAAGAAGGAACCGAGCCTCTAAGCCAGCGCGATTGTAAAGAAATCGCCGTCTCACGAGAAAAGTCTCGAGGAGCCGCTTTAATCCAGTAAATCTCATATTAAAAGTTTCACTCTTCCATTAATATACCTTTCGGTATGTTTTCATTTGTCCACAAATGCCTTCTACTCTTTTCGCCAGAAATCGCTCACTCCTTGGGAGTTTTCTTTTTAAAGATCTATCAAAAGTTGCTTGTTGTGTTCTCAAAACACAATTGCCGACCTGCTTTTAGCTTGAAAAAAGGTCATTCAGAATCTCTTGTGTTTCCAAATCGGTTGGGCCTTGCCGCAGGTTTTGATAAGAATGCTGAGCTTTTCGTCGGGCTCTCACGATTTGGGTTTGGGTTTATTGAAGTGGGTACTGTGACCCCCGAAGCTCAAGAGGGTAATCCAAAACCTCGGCTTTGGCGTGTCGAGCCTGAGGGGCTTATTAATCAAATGGGCTTTAATAACTGTGGGCTCAAGTCTTTTCAAAATCATTTAAGGCGGCTCAGGCCCTTTTGTTCGGTTCCCGTTTTAGCCAATATTGGAAAGAACAAAACGACTCCTAACGAAAGAGCCATCGAAGACTACCAGATACTTTTTAAAGGGCTAGTGAACGACGTAGACGGTTTTGTTGTCAATGTGAGCTCGCCAAATACTCAAGGCTTAAGAGAATTGCAATCGGTTGAATTTATCGAACACATCGAATCGGCAGCACCCCGCAAACCTGTTTTTGTAAAATTGGCCCCTGATTTGGATTCCGAGCAATTGATACAGTTGTGTCGGAAAGTGAATGAAAGCCCCAGATTAAGCGGAATAGTTCTAACGAATACGTCGCGCGCGATTGCCCAGAGAGATTACGAAAAGGACCAAGGTGGGTATTCTGGAGAAAAACTATTTGAGAGGTCTCTTGAGTGTGTTGCAGTGGCTCGTGAGAATTTGAAAGATGGAAAGTGCATTATCGGAGTTGGAGGAGTGAACTCTCCGGAACGTGCCAAGAAGATGCTTTCTCAGGGTGCCGATTTGATAGAAGTCTATACGGGATTTGTTTATCAAGGCCCCAAGTTTATTAAAAATATCTCACAAGAATTATCGAATCAGAGCTTTGAGCTCAGCTTCTGAAATCTCTTTGACTTTCAGTTCTCTTGCTTTCGTTAATTTAGAGCCCGCATCTTCGCCTACGAGCAAGTAATCTGTGTTTTTTGATACACTGCCTGTGACTTTTCCGCCGTGGGTTCGGATAAGGTCGGCCGCTTCATCCCGAGACAATGAAGGTAACGTTCCTGTAATTACAAAAGTGAGTCCCTGAAGTGCTGTTCCTCCGTGGGTTTTGATTGATTTCGGACGGACGCCTTTTTCAAGGAGATGCTCAATTTCACTTCTGTTCTTTTTGTCAGTTGTGAATTGGACAATAGCTGCGGCTACTTTTTCTCCGACCTCTTCGACTTTTAGGAGATCTTCCTCTTTCGCTTCCAAAAAGCTTTTGAGAGAGCCAAAGTGCAGAGCAAGGAGCTCTGCGGTTCGTTCCCCCACAAATCGGATGCCGAGTGCAAAGATAAAACGGTCTAGCGTATTGTTTTTCGTTTTCTGAATCGCATCAACAAGCTTTTGTGCCGACCTCTCTCCCTGCCGTTCCAATGTTTGTAGCATCTCAGGTGTGAGGTCGTAGAGGCTTGAAAAATGACGAATCAGTTTTTTCTCAAGAAGAATATCGATCCATTTATCGCCTAGTCCTTCGATATTCATCGCTCGCTTGGAAGCAAAATGCTTAAGCGTCTCAGCCAATCGCGCAGGGCAAGCAACATTAATGCATCGATGGGCAACCTCTTCTTCGCTTGTCACGACCCTGTCACCACAAGATGGGCACTTTGTCGGGAAGTGAATCGCTTTCTCTTTTCCCTTACGTTTGGAAGTGATGACGCTTTGAACATTTGGGATCACATCCCCAGCGCGTTTAACGACTACAGTATCGTGTATCTTGATGCCTAAAGATTTGATTTGGTCTTCGTTGTGGAGAGTTGCAGATTTGACTTCAACTCCACCGATCCACACAGGCTCTAAAACAGCTACAGGCGTAATGACACCCGTTCTTCCCACTTGAAAGTGAACATCCTTAAGTTCCGTGATGCCCTCTTGGGCTTTGAATTTATAAGCCACAGCCCAACGTGGGGAACGAGCAACAAAACCGAGCTCTCGTTGATTGTTGAGCTCATTTACTTTTAATACAATCCCATCGATTTCATAGGGTAGAGATTCCCGTTGTTCTTCAACTTCCAAAAAGAAGTTTTGAATTTCTTTCAGTGATTTGAGCTCTCGTTTCAGGGAGTGAGTTCTAAGGCCCCATTGTGAGAACATTTTGACCATCTCCCAGTGGGTTTTAAAGTTCGCTCCTTCGATAGTGCCAACACTGTGGCAAAAAAGATCGAGATGTCGTTTGGCTGTTACTTGAGGGTCGAGCTGTCGGATAGAACCAGCAGCTGCGTTTCTAGGATTTGCAAATAGCGGCTCTTGGGCTTTGGCCCGCTCTTTATTTATTTTTTCAAAATCCTCTTTGAGGATAATGATTTCACCCCTTACTTCAAGTAGAGAAGGGTAATTGCCTCTAAGCTTTAATGGCACAGATCGGATAGTTTTCACATTGTTGGTTACATTTTCTCCAGTTTCACCATCTCCGCGAGTTGAAGCGACTGTTAAAAGTCCATTCTCATAAACGAGTTCTATCGCAAGCCCATCGAATTTAGGCTCGCCTACGACTGAAAACTTATCGCCAATGACTCCCGTCCAACGTTCGTAAAATTCCGTTAGTTCTTCTTCGGAATAAATATTTTGGAGACTCAGCATGGGCTGTCTGTGACGGTATTTAGAAAATCGTTCTAATGGAGCACCTCCTACTTTGTGGGTTGGGGAGGTCAGATCTGCAAATTCGGGGTGTTTTTTCTCAAGTTCGAGAAGTTCCTTGAAAAGCGCATCATATTTTTCATCAGAAATAGTCGGTTGGTCTAAGACGTAATATTTGTAGTTGGCCTCAGAAATTTGCTCTCTGAGTTGTTCGATTCTGGTTTTGACTGAGCCCATGGGATTTTAAAACTGAAGATGACGTAACTGCAGAACTTTTAAAGCAGCTTCTTTCACAATGTCCTGAGACATTTTAGATTCTCCAAACTTTCTGTTTTCAAAAAGAATGGGTAATTCCACTTGAGAGAATCCCTTTTTGTAGGTTCTGTATTTTATTTCTACTTGGAATGCATAACCTCTCGAAGTGATCTGTTCGAGACCAATCGTTTCTAAAACCTTTCTTCGATGAGCGTTAAATCCACCCGTCAGATCTTTATAAGGCAGGCCTAAAACCGATTTGGCGTAAATATTTCCCCCTCGGCTTATTAATATTCGGGGTAAGGTCCACCCTGATGTCGAACCGCCTTTGATATATCGAGAGCCCATCGCTTGATCATAGGTTTCAAGAGCTTTTAGAAGTCTAGGAACGTCGGCGGGGCTGTGGGAGAAATCGGCATCCATCTGAACAAATTGCTCATATCCTTTTTCAAGCCCCCACTTAAAACCTGCAATGTAAGCTCCAGCGAGCCCATTCTTTTTTTCTCTTGAAAGAAGGTGAACGTTGGAGTGTGAATTTGCAAAGTTTGTAACTGCCGCAGCTGTTCCGTCGGGAGAACTGTCATCTACAACAAGGACATCAACTTCGGGGGCCTTCGCAGCCAGTGCCGTTAGAATCTGAGTGATGTTCTCAATCTCATTGTAAGTTGGAACAATGACTAAACTGCGATTCGCCATTAAACCTCCCAAGCGGTAAAGGGCATGGCATGGGCTTCAGCGATCTGTTGGTGAATGAGTTTTCCACCGATAGTATTAAAGCCTAAGCGAATAGCTTTGCTACTTTTGGCAGCAGCTTCAGCTCCTTTGTCAGCAATCTGAAGAGCATACTTCAATGTGACATTGGTTAGAGCGAACGTTGAAGTGCGACTGACGGCCCCTGGCATGTTGGTCACGCAATAGTGAACAACTCCATCCACGATAAAAGTTGGATTTTCGTGAGAAGTGGGGCGACATGTTTCCACACAGCCACCTTGGTCTACAGCGATATCTACGACAACTGAACCTGGTTTCATCTGAGAAATAGTTTTGCGCGAAACAAGTTTGGGGGCTTTTGCTCCCGGTACAAGCACAGAGCCGATCAAGAGGTCCGTTTTAGTGACACTTTCCTCAATATTGTCGATGTTTGACATGAGAGTTAAAAGGCGACCACCAAAAATATGCTCTAAGTACTCGAGTCGCCTGACATCTTGATCGATAATCGTGACTTGAGCACCCATTCCAAGAGCCACCATCGCAGCATTACTTCCGGCAACACCTCCGCCTAAAACGGTCACATGTCCAGGCATGACCCCTGGAACTCCAGCTAGGAGAACTCCCTTTCCAGAGCTTGTTTGATCCCAGCTACTTTGTAAGTAGTAGGCGCCAATTTGAATCGACATTCTACCCGCCACTTCGCTCATGGGACGGAGTAGGGGGAGAGAAAAATCGGATTCTTGGATTGTTTCGTAGGCTATGCCCGTTACTTTCTTCTCGACCAATTCCTCAGTTAGTTTTTTCTCAGCGGCAAGGTGAAGGTAAGTGAAAAGTATCAGGTTGGGTCGCAAGTATTTAAATTCTTCGGCAAGAGGCTCTTTAACTTTCATCACCATGTCGGCGGCCCAAATTTCCGCGGCCGATTCAACAATAGTTGCTCCAGCTATTTTAAATTGTTCATCGGAAATTCCGCTGCCAACTCCGGCCCCTCGTTGCACTAAAACTTTGTGACCGTGAGCCACAAAAGCTTTAACCCCAGCGGGCACGATGCCAACTCTGTTTTCTCTGTTTTTAATTTCTTTGGGAATGCCTACGATCACAGTTTATTCCTTTGAAATAACGATATCTAAAATATCGTTAGCGTCTATTTCTTGGGACCCTTTTTCTTCCGATTCAAAAACCAATTTGCCTCTCAGTTTTCCCCCTGAAAAACGTATCCAAGAGTCGGTCACTTTTCCATGGAGATATTTTCCCATTTTGTCCATCAAAGTACACTTGGACTGGGACTCAAGAGCTTTGTCAATTTTGTCTAAAATCGGAAACATAACGAGCCCATTTTATATCAGGCATCCGAGCTAACGGCAAACAGGATTGAGGGGTATCACCCCCAATAATGGCTTTTAGGAACACTTCCAGGGATATCGAGATGGCTAGAGAGGGCGGCAGAAATTGTATATTCAGTGAGTATTCGTTGTTTTTGTTTAGTATGGAAAAGCCCCACCGTTTGGGTCTCTTTTGAAAAGTGCGTCATTGTTCTCATAAGATCGACGAGCGAAAGCGTCCACGAGAAGGGCTCAACCGACTCTCCAACTTCTCCCTGATGTACTAAATTCACTTGGCAGAACCGGAGTGTCACTCTTCCGGAAATCACGTCGAGTTCTAAAATCTCTACTTCTTCGACCCAAAGGCCTTCTTTCATTTCCTCGATGACCGAGCCGACCGTGTTGGAGCTGTGTAAAACAGGATGCCAAAAGCTAATCGTGGAAAGATCTTCAAAAGACTCGCGTCTTGAGTGTCCGGTTGGAGCGACTGAGAACCTGCTCGCTAAGCGGCTATCAGTGGCAAGTCCTTTAGGTTTTTGGCCATCAAAAATAAGAATAGGTCTTCTTAGATATCCTTCGTGGTCTACTCGGGCCGAAGCTTCATTGTCCTTCTCTTGCACTGAAAAATTAAAGTTTAGAGGAGATTCTAGTTCTGAGAGGTAGGAAAATTTTTTTAAAACGAGATCACCTTCGAAACCCCGTATCAAGCAGTCTAGAAGTTTGGCCATTGAAGTTGCGGACCAACCGACAGGAATAGGTCCTTGGGGAGCCGGCCATTGTTCCGTCGAACCCAAAATAATTCGACGTTGGATTTTGGGTAAAAGCGAATCGAGCTCTTTCCAAAGCTCAGTGATCATACCGGTTGAAAAATGGGTGTTGAAACACAGAGGTTTCCCTTTGAGAGATGATTCTACGTTGACTTTGAATTCTCCCTGTTCGTTCTCCCCAGATTTTATTTCATCTGCACTCACAGCGATTTCGTAAATTTGTCTTCTTTCCTGAAACCAAAAGAAAACGGGTTTTGAGAGCGAGTTCTCCAAATTAATTTTTCTTACGAGGAGATTGAGTTTGCGAATTTTTTCTCCGATCATTGAGCTATTGGTCGAAGGTTCCATACTCTGAACCTTAATTTCTGACTCCGAGAAGGGTAGTTCTAGAAGTTTTAAAACCGATTCAGTAGAGAAATGATTAGTCCTAAATACTCGGGGAAAATCGTCATTGGGTCTAAGCAGTTCGATTGAAAGGCCCCCTGACTCGGAGTGGCGAGCTCTGTTTTCTTTATCGTAGATCTCAAGTTCTAAGAGATTGGTGCGCTCTGCATAAATCTGGCACGAAGTGTACCCAGCTTCCTTAATTTTGGTAAATATCAAGCAGAGATCCAATTTTCTCAGCATGGCTTGCCCAAAGGAGTTTTAATTTGTTTGATAAAGTGTTTAAGAATCCCCAAAAATTCGAGATAATAATAACATGAATTCTCGCCTGACCCAAACCCTCGCTCTGTTTGTTATGTTTTCAATTGTGCGCTGCGCATCTCATCCAAAACCCCAAAAAATTGTAATCAACCCACTGGCGGAGAGAATTTCGGCTCTTGAGCTGGATTTGAAAGACCAAAACCGAGAGATCTCTCGACTGAATCAGTTGGTCCGAGAGTTGAGACAGCAAAAAACGGCTCAAAAAAACACTGAAGCTAAAGCCGTTGAAGTTCAACCAGCTCCTCCCACCGTTAAACTGAGTCCTCAAGAAAATGATGAGACTCATCCGGTCTCTCCTTTAATGGACGAAGTTGAAACCATAGCCGATTCCTCTCAAGACAGTATGCACACTTACTATCGAGGTTTAGAACTCTATAAAGGCAAAAAGTTTGAAGATGCTATTGAAGCTTTTCGTGCTTTCATTAATGAAAATCCTCAACATGTTTATGCAGACCGCGCTCAATTTTTTGTCGTTGATAGCTACTTTCTCATGAAAGAATACGGGATGGTGATAGTTGCAGCGAACCTTTTAGAATCCAAATATCCCTATAGCCAGAGAATGGCCGAAGCCACCTATAAACGAGGACTCGCTCTTTTAGAAATGAATCAAGAGGCGCAAGCTAAAGCAGCTTTGAG
>DDPO01000017.1 GCA_002342225.1 Bdellovibrionaceae bacterium UBA2466
AAGTACCGCACTATGGACACTCCTTTCATGGAAACTGTCTGGTGGGTCGTAAAACAGCTGTTTGATAAGGGGTTGGTTTTTGAAGGCCATCGAGTGATGCCCTACTCTTGGAGAATTTCAACCCCACTTTCCAACTTTGAAGCGAGCCTTAATTACAAAGAGGTCCAAGATCCTGCTCTTACCGTCCGCTTAAAAAGCTCGACCCAAAATAGGTATTATTTGGCCTGGACAACCACTCCATGGACATTACCTTCCAATTTGGCTTTGTCTGTGAATGCAGAGCTAGACTACGTGGAGATTAAAGAGTCGGCGACGGGTGAGCATTACGTTTTAGCTGAGCCTCGTCTTTCCGCTTATTACAAGTCCGATAGCGAGTATCAAGTTGTCGCGAAATTTAAGGGCAAAGATTTAGAGAACGAATCCTACGAGCCACTCTTTCCGCATTTTAAAGAGCAAAAAGTTCATGGAGCTTTCAGAATTCTCCTTGGAGACCATGTCACTGCAACTGATGGTACCGGGCTAGTTCACACAGCTCCCGCTTTCGGGGAAGAGGACTTTGAAGTTTGCCATAAATACAACATTCCTTTAGTGGACCCCGTCGATTTTGAAGGGAAGTTTACCTCTCAAATGCCGGAATTTTCTGGCATGAACATCAAAGAGGCCGATAAAGAGATCATAAAGTACCTCAAAGCTAACAATTCGGTCGTGAAGCATGAGACTTTGGTTCACAACTATCCTTTCTGTTGGAGAAGCGATACTCCACTCATGTACAAGGCTATTTCCACTTGGTTTGTGAAACTTGAGCCGCTCAAAGAAAAGCTCATTAAAAATAACAAAAAGACCCACTGGGTTCCTGAGCATTTAAGAGACGGAAGATTTGGAAACTGGCTTGAAAACGCAAGAGACTGGAACATTAGTCGGAATCGATTCTGGGGAACGCCCATTCCCATTTGGAAATCTGAAGATGGGGAGATGCACTGCGTAGGCTCTATTGAAGAATTGGAGAAGCTCACCGGTAAAAAAATAACCGATCTTCATAAGCACTTTATCGACGAATTAACTTTTAAATCACCTAAAACCGGAAAACCAATGAAAAGGATTCCCGAAGTTTTAGACTGTTGGTTTGAAAGTGGTTCCATGCCTTATGGGCAGCTTCATTACCCTTTTGAGAATAAAGAAAGATTTGAAAAGACTTTCCCCGCAGACTTTATCGCAGAGGGAACCGATCAAACTCGGGGCTGGTTTTACACTTTGTCTGTGATTGCAGCAGCCCTTTTTGATAAGCCTCCCTTTCAAAATGTAGTTGTGAACGGACTTGTTCTTGCCGAAGACGGCAAGAAGATGAGTAAGCGACTCAAAAATTACCCCGATCCGAAACAGATCTTAGATACTTATGGGGCAGATGCTTTAAGAGCTTATCTCATGAGCAGTCCAGCCTCGCATGCCGAAGATCTGCGGTTTTCTGAAACTGGAGTGAAAGAAGTGGTAAGAAGTGTTCTTCTTCCCCTCTGGAACGCTTATAGTTTCTTAGTGACCTATGCGAGAGCTGACCAGTGGTCTCCGTCTCAGTTTGATGAGAAAAAACTAGATAAACTTGAGAATGACTTAGATAGATGGGTGATTTCTAGACTTCAATCATTGATCAAAAGTGTCGATGAGAAAATGGCTGTTTACCACTTGTATGAGGTGGTTCCCCAAGTGATTGCGTTTATCGATGATTTAACCAATTGGTACATTCGACTGAACAGAAGAAGATTCTGGGAAGAAGAAAAAACGGCCGACAAAGAAGCAGCTTATGCGACTTTGTATCATACCATCATCGAGTTTTCGAAGATCTTGGCTCCGATTCTCCCCTTTGTCACCGAGGAGATTTATCAAAACCTTCGTTTAAAATCGAAAAGTCCTGACAGCGTACATTTGTGTCTTTTCCCTGAGCAAAAAGGCTCGCGTATACATACCGAACTTGAGACACAGATGGCCCTTATTCAAAACGTCGTTTCGATGGGTAGAAACGCTAGAAACACTAATAAGCTCAAGACTCGGCAGCCACTAAGAGAGATTTTAGTGATTACCAAGAATCCAAACGATCAAAAAACGGTCGAAAAATATCGAGATATCATTTTAAGCGAACTGAACATTAAGAAAGTGTCCTTTACAAATGACGAAGCCAAGTGGGTGAGTTTCTCCGCTAAGCCCAACGCAAAAGTTCTTGGGCCAAGGCTTGGCCAGAAGATGAAAGCGATTTCTCAAAAAATTCGGGAACTAACTCCGGATCTCGTTGCTCAGCTTGAAAGAGAAGGCTCTCTCGAAATGGAGGGAGAAAAGATTTTCCCTGCTGATGTTGTTTTAGATCGCCAACCCAAAGTTGAAGGAGTTATCCAGACGATGGGAGGTATTACTATCTGGATTGATACCAAACTTGATAGTGGATTAATTCATGAGGGACAAGCGAGAGAGCTTGTTAATCGGATCCAAAAGCTTAGAAAAGACCTAAACTTTGAAGTGGTTGATAGAATTAAAGTAGCTTTTGAGACCTCACCAGAATTAAAAGCGGCGTTTGAAGCACATCGTTCCTATATTTGCTCTGAAACTTTGGCTGAACAGTTTGTATTTAAAAATCAAAGTCAGTGGACTTCAGAGCAAGATATCGACGGAATTCTGCTTAAACTACACATCCAAAAAGCGTAGGGATTTCTATGAAAGTTCTTAAGATGTATGAATATCCTAATTGTTCAACTTGTAAGAAAGCTTTTAAGTTTCTCGTGAACAACCAATTTGCAGTGGAGCGGGTGGATATTTTCAAAGTTGCGCCCAGTCCAACCGAACTTAAAACAATGTTGCAGTATCTCGGTGGAAATTTAAGACGGCTATTCAATACCACTGGGACATTGTATAAAGAGATGAAACTTTCAGAGAAACTTCCAAAAATGACTGAGGAAGAGGCGATACAATTGTTGGCCTCGAATGGTCGGCTTGTGAAGCGCCCTTTTTTGCTGTTGGATGGTAAAGGCCTTGTTGGGTTTCACGAGTCGGAGTGGAAGAAGACTTTGTTAGATAAAAAGTAAGAAAAACTTAAAAAAGCTTTTAGGCTTAAATACAATGAAAAGTAAAAATCTAGATTGCTTACCTGATTTACTTT
Organism: Bdellovibrionaceae bacterium UBA2466; assembly: GCA_002342225.1. Classification (GTDB taxonomy): domain Bacteria; phylum Bdellovibrionota; class FAC87; order UBA2466; family UBA2466; genus UBA2466. The sequence goes on from DDPO01000017.1 coordinate 3,140, forward strand.
ATGGGCTACTGATTTTTTTATTAGTCGCTATTGTGACTTGGCCTTGTATTATGTTGGATCGCCCTTTTGCCGCTGATCACAGTGTTCATCTAGCCAAAACTATCAATTTAGCCAGAAACCTCTCGAAAGGGCAGGGGTTGTTTGCTTGGTCACATCTTTGGTTTGGTGGTTATCCCACGAATGTGAACTACCCCTTTTTGGGGTACCTTATTACGGTAGGTTTGCGGTGGCTATCCATCGGTATCTTGTCTTGGGATGCTTCCTATGCATTAACGATATTTCTTACCTATTATGTCTATGCTTACGGTGTTTATCGACTTGCTTCTCAAGCGTTGCCTCGTTC
>DDPO01000119.1:0-23645 GCA_002342225.1 Bdellovibrionaceae bacterium UBA2466
TTTGGAAGTGTACTGAGAACATGAATTTTGTTCAATGACCGGCTGGGAAGCTGCCGAAGAGTTGCTGGTATTGGATGCCGGCGTTTGGGTTGTATTTGAGTTAAATAGACTTTGGTAATTCACTTGAGGTTGAGAGGTTTGGTTAAATTGTGCGGATGTGCCGCTAAATCTTCGCATCTGAGAGGGTGGAATTTGTTGACAGCCCAGAATCCAGAGCAAGGGGAGCGTAAGTAAAATCTTCGTTAGGTTTAGCTTATGCACATTCATAGTTGTCTCCATCGCAGATATTCAAGTTGTAATACCTTCATTTTACGGAAAATAAGCAAAAATAGAATATGTAGACTTTTAGTCAGCGTGTAGTCGAAGAGATTGAATAAGTTAGAGAATAAATATTTTAGGTGTCAAAAAGTTAGACACTAAAATACTTAGAAATTGAAAGTTATTGTGATTAAAGAGGAGAAGTAATCTCCACTGTTGGTTCCTGGCTCCACGGTGCCAGTGTCATAAGTGGTAATGTCTTCATCTGGAAAAAAGATGAAGTGGTAGCGAAGATCCACACCCAAATAAATGTGCTTTCGATAAATATTAAATTCAGCTCCACCTCCGAAAAGGGCTCCAAAACTGTTGGTGGCTGCTGAATCGCCTCCTGTTAAATTATTTTCAGACCTCATGTAGACTCCCCCCCCACCCACTAAATAGGGATTAGCTACAGCAATGGCTTTGGGAGCACTTTTAACATCGAAGTAGTACCGAAATGCACCGGTGATTGGAATCAAAGTAGTGTCAATGACTTGGGCTTGAGCTCCCACGACGGGTAAAGTTTTGGTCTGCCGTGTGTAGTGCATTGCACCTTCGAAAGCGATGGATTTATCAAAAAAGTAGATAAGTTTCCCGCCTACTAAAAACCCAGGGCTTGTAATTTTTCCAAGTCCACCTGTATAGAGTCCGACCCCTAGATCAACTCCGAGCATCAAATACCGACCTAAATGGAAAAACTCTTTATCTTCTCGCTCGTCGTCTGAAAATTCGTAATTAGACGGGTCTCCGAAGGGGTCGGTGATTCCTTTGTAATCGTTTCCTTGGCTCTCGGCCTGAAGAGGGATCGAACAAAAGCTAATGAGCCAAATGATGAATAGTGCGAACAAACCAAAGGTTTTGAACATTACGTGCTCTCTTTGTAAACGGAGGAAGACTCTTAAAGTATAACTTAAAGTTAAATTTGCGTCGATATCTGTAATTTTGACCCTTTGTTTTTCAGTAGACCGAATGAATACGGAACAGTTCACTTCCACAACGCTTAATGCAGCGTTCTATAATGTTTTTTTTGAAGTAACTTTTTTGACTTTGGTTCAGTTTTTTTTTAACTTTAGGCATCTTATCTAATTTTCAAAAAGGCAAAGGAGCCCTATGTCTAAACCGCCTAAAATTGATCGTAAAGACTTGAGCCGACCAGATGAGTTTGTTCAACAAGGTACACATTTGTTAGAACTGGTTTTAGGGCATCAAAAGAAAATTTTATCAGGGATAGCGACTGTCGCAGTTATTGCACTAGGTTTTTATTTTTATCAGTGGAGAGTCGATTCCAAAAATGAGACGGGCTGGAAAGAATACGCTGAAGTTATCCAAAAAACGGATACTGAAAAATGGGAAGGTTTAAAGAAAATAGCTGAGAAGTATTCATCGGTTCCTGTGGGGCAGTATTCTGCAGTTCAACTAGCCGATCATTATTTTGATGAAGCTAAGAAACAGAGTGGTGCCGATGCTAATTCAAAACCCATGAATGTGAATCTTGCTGTTCAATGGTACTCAGAAGCACTCAAGTATTCAAAACTGTCTCCTGGCGAAAAGGGACTACTTCTAGTCAATCGAGCATCGGCGCATGAGCTGGAGCAAAAATGGGATGATGCGATGAGGGACTACGTGGATGCTATAAGCCTCGGTTTCGAAGGGAAACCCATAGCTTTGTTGGGCCAAGCAAGAATTTACGAACTCAAAAATGAGCCGGGGAAAGCGATTGAAGTTTATCAAAAATTGTCAGCAGATTTCTTAAACACAGAATATGGACGAATGGCAAAAAACTATCTCCGCAGATTGAAAAGTCCGTTATTTTCGGGAGCTAAATCTTAGATGAAAATTTTAGCATTTTTTTGGGTCGGTTTATGGTCTCTTTCTAGCTTGGCTAGCGTAGAGATTGTTCATCACTGGGTCCAAACCGTAAACAAACGTCGAGATTATGAAACGACTCAAGAAAGAACTCGACCCGCCATCATGGGAGATATCGTCTATTCCGGGAATTTAGCTGGGGAAGTGTTTGCTGCTCATCGTTTTGAAGGCTACAAACTTTGGGAACGGAAGATGGAAGCTGGTGTTGAGGGCTCGTTGGTTTATGGTCGTTCGAAAGTCATCGTTGGCGATCTATTTGGTAATTTAGTCGCACTCAATTCCCGAGATGGTTCTGATTACTGGCGCTTCAAAATAAGTGCTGAGTGGTTAGCACCTGCCACTATATCCAGAGATAAAGTTTTTGCTGTGACCTCTAATGATGAGATTTACGCTTTATCCGAAACTCAGGGCAAGGAGATTTGGCACTATTCCCACCGAGGTGATGAAAAAATGACAGTCAGGGGATTGGGTTCTCCAGTGGTCTTTGGCAATGAGGTTTTTCAGGGGTTTTCCAATGGGGATTTGGTAGCATTGACTGCCAATCAGGGCAAAGTCATTTGGGTCAAAAAACTGAAATCCAAAGAGCGTTTCTATGATGTTGATATGAGTCCTTATGTCGATGAAAAGGTTGTTATTGTTGGGACATTTGATGGCAAAGTTTATAGTTTGGATAGAACTTCCGGTGCAATCAACTGGGTTTATCCGGTCGGCAGCTACGGTGGTTTTTTAGTTGAGGATGATAAGGTCTTCTTTTCCGGGCTGGACAATCATATTTACTGCCTCACAAAATCACAAGGTGCTTTGGTTTGGAAAACTCCTTTTGAGTCGGGTGTCGGTCTCACTCCTGCTAGGGTCGGAGATTATTTGGTTGTTACGACATCGGAGGACCCTTCCTATATTATCAATCCAATGGATGGTAAGATTGTTCAGACTCACTCTTTTGGGGCTGGTACGTTGGGCTCGGCTTTGTCATCTCCCGAGGGTTGGTTTTATGTCGTGAGCAATTTTGGAAATCTCTATGCACTTCAGCTCTCTAAAAGTCAGTCAGTCTGGTTAGGTCCTCAAACTGTAAAAACTCCTTCGGCTATTTTGCGTGATTTCAAAACAACCAACTGAAATAGAGAGCGCTCTTGGAGAAGGGCTTCAAACGTTCGTGTTCTCGGCCTATCAGCTTGTTGCTGACCGCAATAACGAGTCGAAAAGCTGGTTTGGAGGCAAAACTAGTTATTGGAGTGATGCTCAATCCATCAGTGAAAGTACATTTTTTGATTTAGGGTCTCTAACCAAAGTTGTTGCTACAACGAGTATCATCGCTAGATTAGTAGACCAAAATAGGATGTCATTAAGTCAAAATTTAGGAGACCTTTTTAAGGATTTTAAATCAACTGCATATTCCGGCATTACTGTTCAGCAGCTCCTTACACATAGCTCAGGTCTTCTTGCATGGCATCCTTTGTATCTCGATCCCAAAATTCCGCTGATCGATTTATTTCTTAAGCATGAAGGATTATTTTTAAATAGCTCAAAGCTTAAAAAAACTGTTTATAGTGACTTAGGGTTCCTGCTCTTAGGTGAAATCATAAACTCTCAATTTGGTTCCTTCGAAAAACTATTTGAAGCTGAAGTTAGAGGGCCTCTTAATTTAAAACATATCCAATATGGGCCCCTGAAAACTGCTGATTGTGCCGCGACCGAATTTTGTCTTGAGAGGAAAAAGTTGATTCAGGGAGAAGTTTTTGATCTCAACACAGCTCATTTGGGGCATCGGTGTTCTCATGCGGGTCTATTCTCATCTGCTCAAGATTTATTACCCTGGGCGAAGGAGTGGTTGAATGCTCTGGAAGGAAACTCTTGTTGGCTAACCCAAAAGACCGCCGATCTGTTTACTCAGGCTGGACAGGGAGAATCAAATGGGACTTGGGCCTTGGGCTGGGACACAAAATCAAAAGCTTTTTCCTCGGCTGGGGATTTTTTTTCAGATTTGAGTTTCGGACACTTGGGATACCCGGGAACGAGTATCTGGATTGATCCCGTTTCAAAGGGGATAGTCATTTTTCTAACAAATCGGGTTCATCCTTCGCGGCTGGATGAACGGATTAAGAGATTTAGGCCCTTGATTCATAATTTAGTCGTTAAATTTTGGGAGCAGCATGGAAACTAAAAAAATTCATTTTGTGGGTGTAGGTGGAGTTGGAATGGGAACTTTTGCCGTGGCACTAGCACAAGCCGGCTATGAAATTACTGGGAGCGACCTCAAATTATACGAACCTATGAAAGGGGTATTGGCTAGAAATAAAATAAAAGTGATTGAGGGATATGAGTCTACTACATTGGAGCAATTGTCTCCTGAGCTCGTCGTGATAGGAAACGTAACCCGTAGAGATAATCCTGAAGTAAAAGCGTGGTTGAATAGTGGAGTGAAATTTGTTTCATTTCCAGAAGCTGTTAGAACCTTTTTAATCCAAGACAAAACCTCTATCGTTTGTGCTGGAACTCATGGGAAGACTACGACGACATCATGGGTTAGCTTTTTGCTCAAGGAATTAGGAAAAAATCCAAGCTACTTGATTGGAGGAGTTCCTCGAGATCTCGATAGTGGCTGTGCCCTCACATCCTCTGATCTTTTTGTAGTCGAGGGGGATGAGTACGATTCTGCGTTTTTTGATAAGGGGCCCAAGTTTCTCCATTATGCCCCTCACTTTTTAATTCTCTCGAGCATTGAGTTTGATCATGCCGATATCTATAAAGATTTGGATCATGTTAAGAGTTCATTTGAAAAGCTTGTTGCTCTGTTGCCTGGAGACGGATTGTGTATTGCGCGCTTCGATGATCCAGTGGTGATGCAAGTCGCTTCGGGCGCTTTGTGTCCAGTGCAAACCTTCGGAATGGGAACCGGAGCTATGTGGAGAATTGGAAAAGTTGTAGAGAGTGAAAAAGGGATTGAATTTGAAGTTCTCTATCGGAATCGAAGCATTGGAACTTTCAAAACCCAAATGTTCGGAGAACATAATTTAGTTAATTTGTTATCGGGCATGGTCGTAGCGGTTAATTTAGGTTTGCCGATGGATAAAGTTAGAGGAATCGTTGAAAAGTTTCATGGAGCGAAGCGACGACAAGAGATTCTCATTGAGAACCCCATTTTGCTTATTGATGATTTTGCCCATCATCCCACCGAAGTAGCTGCCACTTTAGGGGCTGTAAGGAAACGTTACGGTGAGCGAAAAATATGGGCATTTTTTGAGCCGAGATCTGCGACTGCGAGACGAAAAGTACATCAAGAAGAGTATGTCAAAGCTTTCGACAGTGCAGATATGGTTTGTATAAACTCACCATTTAAAGGGACTGAGTTAGCCGAGGAGAATCGCTTATCCTCGGATATTCTTGCAAAAGAGATTCAATCCAAAGGTAAAATGGCCCAGAGTTTCAATAGTGTAACTGATATCTTAGAGTTTGCACTTCCACAGATAAAAGAAAACGATGTCCTAGTAGTGATGTCCAATGGTGAGTTTGATAAAATACAAGAGAAGCTAACGGGATATTTTAAAAAGTAGGCTTTATCCCGTTCTCTAAATTTTGGACTCCCTATGATTGGATCCACCACAATTAAAAATCGGTCCGGGCAGGGAACTGTCGAGAACCTAATGCTTACGGCTATTTTAGCCGCGGTTTTACTTCCCATCGTTTATAAACAGGTTCTTGTGCCACTGTTGAACACCTACAAGCAAAATAGAGGTCAATTGGTTGAGTTTGTATCGCAAAACAAAAAGACGACAGTTCCGAGTGGTTGGTTTGCCAGTGAGAGAATGGCCCAATTGAAGGAGCCCAAAAAAATTGGTGCTCCGGATGAACTCAATCCAGACGATCTTCCAGAGCCAGGTCAGAGTCCAGAATCGGAGGGACTTAAAGAACCTGATGCTATTCAGAGCAGACCTCTGAATGAACCTAAATCACTCAAAGAGCCTGATAAACTCAATCCAAAAAGTTTGGGAGGACCTGGAGGGGCAGGAAGTGGTTCCCAAGGTAAAGGCTCGGCGATGGGATCTGGTAGTCAGGATCCGGATTTCTTTGGTAATAAAACTGAGGGGGGGGCTAAAACTGAGGGGCAAAGCGGGCCCGGAGACGGTTCTGCTGGACGGGGAGGCGTCTCTGGAGGGGATGAGTATTCGCCAAACGGCCGAGTTCAAGCGGGGGGAATTAAGGGAGAGGATAAAGGCCAACAAAGCGATCGGAAGAAAAGTGATTCGAGTATTGAAGGGAAATCAAAAAAGAATCTAGCATTAAATGAGACAAGAGAGGCTGAGCAGTCGCGGTCTTCTCCCTTTGATTGGTGGTTATTGATAAAAATCCTAATCATTGGATTAATTATATTTTTGCTGATCTTGATTGGTCTGAGCAACTTGAAGAAAAGGTAAAGTCAATTTTGACAACCGAGAGAGACCTGGAGTCTCTCTCGGCTATCCAGAACCGAACGACGACGGATGAGAAATGAATTCTCGTTCAGGGTATTGGGGAAATTAGGAATGCTACCGTCGGAAGGCTCTGTTTTTGCGACTCCTCATGGAGCCTTTGGGTAAGCCTTACAAAAACTCGAAGAGGCATTTCCCACGTTCCACTTTTCACTTACGTACATTTAGACCTCTTCTGAACTAATTAAAAAAGCAAGCAGTGTGCCATGAGGGGAGACCTGAAGAATGAGATAATAGAAGCGGTTTTTTCGGTTAAAAACCGTGTTTCATCGATTCCAAGGGAAGTGTTATGACACAAAACGGCGTTTTTCGATGCCGACAAATGTTGCTCGTGACGCTTTTAGTCGCTGCATTTCTCTCGTCTGTATCCTCTGCGGATACACTCGAACTCCTCAGAAAAATACCCCATTCCGGTTACTCCGAAGGGTTGGACTTTCACAATGGATTTCTTTGGAATGCCCTTCCTAAACAGATTCTCAAAATTGATCCAAAAGATGGAACAGTCGTTTCTCGCCTTACCCCAAGCTCCGATTACAGCGAGAGTTTGACTTGGTTTAATGGAGTCATGTGGAACTTAAGTTTTTCTGATAATGGGATTTACAAAGGCACTCTAACTTCACGAGGGGCCATTGAATTTCATAGAAAAGGCACAACACCTGAGGCGCATGGTTGGGGCATTGCTCATAATGGAAAACATTTGATCATTACTGGAGATTACAGTTCCAAATTGTATTTTATAGATCCCTCTAATCTTAAGATAGTAAGAACTCTGCAAACGCAGGGCAAAGATTTAGAGGATCTCGCATGGGACGGACAATTTATCTGGTGTTCTAGTTTTACGACCGAGAGAGGCAAAATATTCGCACTAGATCCATCCAATGGAAAAATCCTAGGAACATTTGCGCTTCCAGATGATTCCTGTCCCATAGTGGATGGAATTGCATTTGATGGAAAAGGTCTATGGATAACTGGCAAAGAGTGCCCCTCAATTTATTATGTTAAAAAGCCTACTTTAAGGTCAATTACATCCAAGAAGGGAACTTAAGTGGAATCATTGTCTAAATTCGGAAAAGGGGTCCTGTTCATTGGATTGGCTCTGTGGGTTACCATTGTGGCTCTCATCGTGATTTACGAAATTCGTTTTCCGGGTACCGACGTGTTCTTGTTCAAAGAGGCAGCAGTGAATTTTGCATTGAAGAGTAAATTAGTGGCTTCGAACTTAGTATACATGCCTCTAGATAAAGAAATGCCCTTTGCTCATTATCCGCCCGTTTATCCAACTGTCTTTGGTTTGTGGATGAAAGTTTTTGGTATTGGACTGAAACAGTCACTACTTTTTGAGTGTATCGTAAGGGGGCTGCGGTCTTTATTGCTTGCCGCTTTAATATGGCCATTTTTAAAAAATGCGTTGAATGAGCGAAAAATCCGCATTTGGGGGTTTTTTACTGTTCTTTTCTTTTTGCTGCTCTCGATTGTATCGACTGATGATGATAGGCCGGATGAGCTTGGATTGGTCATAGGACTGAGCAGTTGGTGGGTTTTAATGAGAGCCAAGCATTTATATCAATATATTTTATCCGGACTTCTATTGGGCCTTACAGCGGCAACTTCTCCAGCCTGCTCTGTAGCCATTGGATTTGGAACTCTAAGTTATTTTTTCTTTCGTGTTAAACAGCTTAGACCTTTTGTGTTCTTGTCTTTAGGTGCCGGACTCACTTTTGCGGCGAGCGTATTACCTATTTTATTGGCTCACGGAGAAGTTGTTAAAAGATTTTCATCATCGGCCAATGCTTCATCTTTGCCTTATCCCCTACCATGGCAAAAGGGGGTGACTTGGGAGCGATTCTTATCGAGAGTAGAGTATTGTATGAATCACTATTTTGCTCTGGGCTTCAAGCTGACTTTTTGTTTTCTTGCGGTTTTATCCATTGCAATTTTGATGAGAGAGAAGAGTCGATTCAAAATTCATCCTTTCCAGATTTCAGCTGTTGTTTTTGCACTCATAGCGCCTCTTGTTTGGTCGCTTCAGCCGTACTATCTGTGGTTTTCAGTTTTGCCGCTCAGTATTTTTTTTATTGCTAGTCTACTAAAACAAAATCAAACAAACCGCATTTTCGGTTTTTTAGGTTTGCTAGTTGCATTTTTTCCTCTTTTTTTCCATGAGTCGAAAATGTTTGTAACTGTCGCTCATCAGCCTAGGGAAGAGAAATCTGAATTTGTTAGGGAAAAACTGTTGCAACATATCAGGCCCGGAGAACGAATTGCGATTTCTCCAGATCAATTTTTTACTTTGAGAAAGTATCGAGAAGTAGCCAACATCAATTTTGTCTGCCATTCACTATCTAAATTTGATTACGTCTATGTCACTCGAATGTGGAGTGCAAAACAAGGCCATCCAACAGCTGTCGATATTCCATGTTGGGCTGTTAATCAGGTAAAATGTTTTGAACCCATTGAAAATTTATCGCTCAATTACCCCTTGATCTTAGGGGGACTAAATACTGGTTATGTAACTCGAGGTAATGGCGGAACGCTTTATAAAAATACCAAGTGTACAGAGAAGGTACCCAAGCAAGTTGCTTCCGGTTTCCCAGTTCACTTCTAAAATTAGTTTCAAACAAAAAAAACCCACCCCTCAGCAAAGAGGAGTGGGCTAATTTGAGTTTCTGTTAATGTTACTTAATTGACCGAAACTTGAACTGTTTCAGCGTTGTATCCACTTACAGTGACCAGCGAGTCTGGGCTCGAAGCTGTGACTGCTGGAAGAGACAAAGTAACTTTCCCATCAGCTCCAGTTTTGCCTACCGCTATTGTTCCTCGGTTAGCCGAAGTAACAGAGACTGTCAGTCCAGCGACACCTTGTCCTGCTTCAGTGGTAGCAGCGAGATTCAGAGTGATTGTGTTTCCGGAACGGAGAATGCTTTTCTTCACACGGTAATCTAGCGGTGTGTCGGTTCTCATTTGTAAAGAGGGGTCGCCAAGAAGGTTGTACCAGCGAAGATTGTCTAAGGTTTCTTCATTCTCCCCCATTTTCTCAAATAGGTAGAGTTGACCTGCTAATACACTTCCACCGAGTGAGGAAATTTTCTTCTCATAGTGAGACTTAGCAACTCCGACAGACATGACTGCTGGAGGATGCCAACTGATATTGACGCTACCTCCGTAGAACGCAACTGCTCCTGCAGCTTTACCATCTGCAGTTGTTTGGGTGACCCATGCTTTTCCAAAACATTTGGGTAGTTTTACCCAACTTGCATTTTGGCAAGCAACATCAATTAGAAATGGAAGTTTATCCGTATTTTCTAATTTAGCGACTTGAGCATTGCCGAATGTGTCGTTGGTTGAAGCCCATGAAGTTCCCGAGCCATGGCCAAAGTAGGAAATCCAGCTTCTGCCTTGATGGGTTGCTTCGGTGATGTTCGCAGCAGTTGCAGCATCTTCACTTGCGAAGAAGCTGTCTACGCTCTTGTATGTGTTCGCTTTTAGAATTTCCTGAATTTGCTCCGCATATTCCTTGTCTGAAGGACCTGAACCATCCGGACTAGCGATAGTCATAGCATCATGATACCAGCTAGCATTCTTTTCAGGGCTCTTCTCGTAGGCAATCCAACGATTCATTTGGGTTTCGAGTTCAGTTTTGTTATCGGCAACTAAACGCCCATACATCAGGTCTGGAATGTTATCTTCTCCAGCGAGTTGCGAATATTTCAAATCCGACGCAGCCGAACCACTCGCTGTAGATTCCATGTAAGTTGGCATTGTTGTTTTATTACCGATCGTAATTAAATAACTTGGTTTTACTTCGTGAGAATCATAATATTTTTGAAGGAACTTTTTGATAGCCTCTTTTGTTCCTCCAGCCTCTGTAGTAGTGAAAACTTCAACGTTGTATCCACGCTGTTGTTTCCAGCTTACCAAAGTTGAAATCTGGTCTTTAAATTCATCGGCAACCAAGATGATCATTGTTTCTGGTGCGGATTCCAAAGTTACCGTATTTCCAAGTCCGAGACCATTAACTGTTCCAAGTTTGGCAATTCTATATAGAGGTTTTGAAAGCTTTGAAGCTTTAAAGACGCTAGCGGTCTTTCTGAAATTAATTTTAACTTTCAGTTCGCTAGTGACTTTGAGTGAATTGCTAGCAAAGTCCATTTGAACGGGGTTCAATGCCAATCTTACAAGCCGTAAATTCTGCATTTTTCCCACTTCTTCTAGAGCGACTATCGCTGCAGGGTAGACACTTTGGGATTGATACAGACTAGAGTTGAATGCGAAAGTATGAGCTCTTCCCGATTCACAACGAAATTTTCTTTGAGCAGGTTGTACTTTCACATTGGCAACTTCTTTTTGCTCTTGAGAAATAATTTGTACTTCCGGTTGGTAACCTTCAGGTACAGATATCATTTGTCCAGTTGTTAATAGTTCTGGAGCTCCAATAACGGATGTTGGAACAAGTCCTTTGATTGCAACTGCATCAAACCCATCGTTGGTTTTTTCTATGTCGATAAATGGAACCGAGAGAGTGATTTCAATGGGGCTTACTTCATTCCCACGAGACAAAAGGCGTGACTCGATACTTGCTCGATCTCCCTTTGAGTTAAATTCAATGCGCTGCCCGAAAGCATTAAGCGCAATCAACAACGGTACCGCGAAGAAACACACCTTGGTGGACCAAGACATAGAAACCTCCGAATGGTTAACTACCGATTTTTGGGAAACTGCTTTTTGTAAATTGTGGAAACTACGAACTATTTACTAACGAAAAAATAACACAATTGATCACCGAAGGGTAGGATTTACTCACCTACACTTAACAAATGTTCTCCTCAAAAATTTAGGGTTTCGCCGAGATGATTTTAGTTTCGATATTGTAGCCAGTTAGAGTGATTTTCAGGTCCTCAACTTCACCATCTTTCAAAGGAATTAATGCTTGACCCTTCGAGTTAGTTTTAGCCAACGCCAAAACTTTGCCCAAAGATGTCGACGATAAAGTTACCCGAACTCCTGGCACAGGTTCGCTGTTGTCACCAGTTACAGTCAAAGCCAACGAGCGACCAGCAGACCGTCGTTTAATCGATTGTTTGACTTCCAAAACCATAGGTTCAGAAGTTCTCAGTTCCAACGACGGGTCTCCCAGCAGCTGATACCAACGCAAATTGTCAATAAACTCCTCCCCAATTCCTTTCTTCTCAGAGAGATACACTTGCCCTGCTAGTACGCTTCCACCTAATGAATAAATGGGTTTTTCGAAATGAGCTTTTGAAATACCTATAGCCATAATCGCAGGAGGATCCCAACTGATGTTAACGCTTCCACCATAATAAGCGACTGCTCCAGAGTTTCTGTTTCCTTGTTTTTGAGTTACCCAAGCTTTGGCAAAGGGGGTTTTATGGCTGATGTAATCAGCATTTGCACAGGAAATATCCAAAATGAAGGGAAGTCTTTCGTTAGTTAAGTGGCTCACCGAAGTGACATCAAAGGGGTCGTTAGTGCTTGCCCAACCTAAACCTGAGCCGTGTCCCATATAGGTGATCCAAGAGCGCCCCTCTGCAACGGCTGCGTTAATATTCGCTGAAGTTGCAGTTTGCTCACCTTGAAATAGCTCATCGATTTCTTGATAGTTGTATTTTTTTAAGTTTTTCGCAATCGCCGATACATACTCTCGGTCTGAAAGATCTGTACCTTGTTCATCACTAGCAATGACTGTCCCTTTCGAATACCAAGCATGTTTTTCTGGGGTTTTCTCGTAATCGATCCATCGGGAGATTTGATTTTGTACATCCGCTTCGTCGTTTGCTAACAAGCGGCCGTAGAGGACATCTGGTATGGCATCATTTCCACTGAGTAAACTGTAAGGGTAGTCACTAGCTGCAATTTGTTCAGTTCCAGCAGAAGTTGTTTTTTCCATAAAGGGAGGGAGTGTTTCGGCATTGCCTACAAGGAGTAAATAGGTTGGTTTGATATCTTGAGAGTCATAATAGTTTTGAATAAACTTACGGAGAGATTCGTTACTTCCTCCGGCCTTTTCAAAACTAATCCACTCCACCTCGATACCTCTCTGTGTTTTCCAATCTATGAAAGGTTTCAGGGCAGACTTAAAGCTTTGTGGTGAAACCAAGAGCATTTTGTCAGGACGATTTTGATTTTTTACTGAGCTTCCTAAAGCCTTTCCGTTGGAGACTATGTTTTGGGCCAACCCAAATAGTGATCTCGATAGAGTCGCTGGCGAACCAGGTCGTTCTTGGATGAAATCTACACGGAATTTGAGTCGATAGACGACAGTAATAGATTTTGATGCAGCATGAAATTGGATAGGATGAATAGCAACTCTCGCAAATTTTAAGGATTGCAGTGCACCCACCGATTGAAGTTCGATGATATTTAATGGAAAGGGTTGCGTTGATTCATAGACAGCCCCATCAAAAGCAAAGCTTTTTTGATCGCATTGGCAGCGGGCTTTGGACTGGTATGGAGCCACCCAAACATCGGAAATAGTTTTAGTCTGTTGTTCAATAACGGTGAGTTGGGGACGGTATCCATCTGGGACCGCAATTAAGTTCCCAGTGGCCGGAAGGGAAGGGCGTCCTAGTTGTCCTAAGGATGCCAATCCTTCTACTAAAATTTCGCTAAAACCATCTGAAGTTGGTTGGATATTTATTGCAGGTAGAACAAAGTCGCCAAGAACAGGTGCTACAGATTGTTGACTCAAAATTGGATTGACGGACAAGTTGGCCGACTTTTGTGCCGTGGCAAGAAACTCTATACGGTCTCCGAGACAAACGGATACCGAGAAAATCACCATCCAAACAGAAGCTTTGATCCAAGACATGAAACCCCCCAGGTCACATGTTCCGGAACGTACTACCCACAAAGGAACGTAAAATTAGTTGCTAGATCCGTCCTACCAATTTCGAAGGGGGTTGAAAAATAAAAACTTACCGTAAAATAAGATTGTGTAGAACAGGTATGAAATTGGTTACTTAATGCGTCGCAGCCAAAGCGGAAAACGGCTGTGATTAAGTCTTTCGCTAGTTCTAATCTCTTTCGTCTAGCCACTTCATCTGAATGGCTTCAAGGATTTTTTCGTTAGAACGCTTGGGGTCGTCATTGAACCCAGGAAGTGAAGTCACTTTCTGGTGGAGGTCGGTGAAGCGCAGAGTGAGCGGATCGACATTTGGATAGGTTTCAAAAAGTAAAATGGCTATTTCTTGCACGTCGGTCCATTTCATGGTGTCTCCTTAAATTTTTTTCCCCTGAAGGGCTTCCTGAACTGCTTGATTTAAAATCAACTCGGCCATGTGTTTTGTGGTTTCCCCAAGGGCTTCGATTTTTTCCTTGATAAGTTTCCTGTCTCTTCCAGTAACTGAGGTTTGCAAACTTTCCACTGCTTTTTCAATTTGGAGGAACTCTTCTTGGCTAACAAGTTCTTTCCCTTTGAGTAAGGATTTCTGAGTGGCTCGTATGAGACTGTCTGCTTCGACCCGAGCTTCAATTAAAAAACGCTCCTCGAAGTCACTCTCAGCATTTTCGAAGGAGTCAAAGAGCATTTTTTCTACTTCTGAATCTGTCAGACCATAACTGGGATTCACGCAGATGCTTGCGGTCGTCGATGTCCTAATTTCAGTCGCTTTGACATTCAAAATCCCATTCGCATCAATAATAAACTCAACTTCAATTTTAGGAATGCCCGCTGGTAGAGGAGGGAGGCCTCTTAATTGAAACCTCGATAAACTTCGATTGTCTTTAACGAGTTCTCGCTCTCCCTGAAGAATATGAATGTCCACCGATGTTTGGCCATCGACATAAGTTGTAAAGGTCTCAGAAGCCGAGATAGGAATAGTCGAGTTTCGGTGGATAATTTTACCGACCACTCCACCCATCGTCTCGATTCCCAAAGACAGTGGAATAACGTCGAGTAAGAGCATTCCCGAAATCTGACCACTCAAGATATTAGCTTGAACAGCAGCACCAATGGCCACCACTTCATCTGGGTTCAGCGTGCAAATGGGCTCGCGACGAAAAATTTCTTGAACCAGTTTGCGAACAAGGGGAACACGCGTACTGCCTCCCACGAGAATGGCATCTGTGATTTGATGAGGTTTTAAACCTGCATCTTTGAGGCACTGTAAGCAGGGCTCTTTTGCCTTTTCAACGATAGGTCTAATCCAAGTCTCAATTTCTGTTCTTGTAATTAGAATTTCAACTTGGCCTTTTGGTAGGGACGGGTTCATCCATCGCCACTGAACCGATTCAATATCTGATAATTTGCGTTTGAGACTTTCGGCTTCGAGGACAATTCCTGCCATTACTTGCGTGTCTGTTTTAGGATCCCACCCACTTTGTTCGACTATTTTATTGGCTAGCTCTTGAGCTATAGCGTGATCAAAGTCGTCACCTCCAAGAGCCGTGTTCCCGTTGGTCGCTAAAACTTCAAAGACCCCATCAGCTACTCTTAAAATAGAGATGTCAAAAGTCCCGCCGCCAAGATCGAAAACTGCAATGTTCCCAAAAGCTTTTTTGTCAAGACCGTAGGCTAAGCAAGCTGCAGTCGGTTCGTTTACGATTCGGACGACCTCAAGTCCGGCAAGTTCACCAGCGAATTTGGTGGCTTGTCGTTGAGCATCGTTGAAGTATGCGGGAACTGTAATCACAGCTTTATCGACCGTTTGCCCGCTCTCACTTTCGGCCATGGATTTTAGTTTTCTTAAGACCATGGCTCCGATTTCCATCGGAGTGTAGGATCTTTGTCCAACTTTGAATCGAACCATCTGCTCGGAACTTTCAGAGAAATCGAAGGGCAATAGCTTTATCCAATCTTTGACATCCGATAGACCGCGCCCCATGAATCTCTTAGCACTGTAGATAGTTCTTTTTAAGTTGTCCTTTTGAGACTGTTTTGCCAAAGCACCCACACGGGTCTCGCCGGACTCAGTAAATTCAACCACTGAGGGAACCAGCGAGCTTCCATCCTCGCCTTTGAAGAGTTTGGGACGACCTTTGTCTAGTGTGCCTACAAGGCTATTCGTCGTTCCTAAATCGATTCCGATGATCATGATGTCACTTTTCTTTCTATATCGCTCAGCATGGATCGGATGTATTTTTCGCGATTCTCATGCTTTCTTAAAGATTCTGCAGCTTGAATTTTGTTTGGGCCTTGATCGAACATTTGAGCTAGTTCATTCCAACGAGCTTGGCTCTCTTCCATTTGGTTCTCAATCTCTGATCGAAACTTCAGGAGCGGTTCCGTATGACCTTCGCTTAAAAGGTCTTGAACTTCGAAATAGGCTTCAGCGAGGTCGGTAGGAATTGCAGCTTTTGCAGCTTGCGGTGATGCCCCCAGATATTTTTCAACAAGATATTGGGTACGTTCTTCCCGGTTTTTTAATGTTTGATAAGCTCGATTTAAAGCGGTGGTCCACCTTAGGGCATATTGCGGAGCTGGATGGTTTTCATTCACAAAGCGATCCGGATGCAGCTTCTTGGAGAGTTCGTAAAATTGGTGGCGCAGCTTGTTTTCGTCGATGATTAATGTTTCCGGTAGATTGAGTACTTCGTAATGAGAAATGGATGTGCCTACACGGTAGTCTTGTATGGAATGACAGCGATCACAAAAAATGAGGGAAGTTGTTTCTTGAGAGCACTTCCAGCACTTTATTTTTTTAGACTGAGAATGAAGTGCCACAACCACAGCTTTTGGAAGCGTTAGGATTTTTAAAGTTAAATCCTGTTCCGTTCAAGCCCCCTTGATAATCGAGAGTTAACCCTTTGACATAGAGATAGCTTTTAGGGTCGATGAAAACTTTAACTCCGTCTTGTTCGAACACTTTGTCATTGGCTTGAGGTTCTTTTTGGAACTCAAGTTTGTAGGACATTCCACTGCAGCCTCCTCCGACAACAGCTACTCGTAATCCCCCCTCGGGCATCTTCTCATCTTCGCGGAAGCGTTTAATGTGTTTAACAGCGGATTCAGTTAGAGTAATCATCACTTTCCTCGTTTTAAAAAAACTATTCTTGAGCCGAACCCTGTTGTTTCTTTTTGTAATCTTCAATAGCTGCTTTAATGGCATCTTCTGCCAAAACAGAGCAGTGAATTTTTACAGGTGGTAAAGAGAGTTCATTCACAATATCCGTATTCTTAATTTGAAGAGCTTCATCGACCGTTTTACCTTTGACCCATTCGGTTGCTAAGCTGGAGCTTGCAATTGCGCTTCCACAGCCGAAAGTTTTGAACTTTGCATCTTCAACAATGTTCTGAGCATTGATTTTCAGCTGGAGCTTCATGACGTCGCCACACTCCGGAGCTCCGACTATCCCAGTTCCGACGGATTGGTCACCTTTTTCAAATGAACCGACGTTTCTTGGGTTGTTGAAATGGTCTATAACTTTAGGTCCGTATGCCATAATGTTCTCCTTAGTGAGTCGTCCACTGGACAGACTTTAAATCAATTCCCTCTTTTGCCATTTCGTAGAGTGGGGACATGTCTCTTAACTTTTTAACAACACCCACCACTTTTTCTATGACAAAATCGATCTCTTCTTGAGTCGTGAATCTGCCCACACCAAATCGGATTGAAGTGTGAGCTAGTTCCTCACCAATGCCCATAGCTTTCAGCACATATGAGGGCTCTAATGAAGCTGATGTACAGGCCGATCCTGAAGAGACTGCCACATCTTTGAGTCCCATCATCATGGCTTCCCCTTCGACAAAAGCAAAACTGATATTGAGGTTGTTTGGTAGTCTCTTGATGGGGTCTCCATTGAGAAATATTTCGTCGAGCTGCGCGAAAAGCCCCTCTTTTAAACGATCTCTTAAAGATTGAACTCTAACTATCTCTGTTGCCATGTCATTCAAGCAGATCTCGGCTGCAGCTCCAAAACCTACGATTCCAGGGACATTTAAAGTTCCCGACCTGAAACCTCTTTCATGGCCACCGCCATGAACAACTGGGGATAAACGAACTCTTGGATTAGAGCGTCGTACATAAAGCCCGCCGACTCCTTTAGGGCCATACATCTTATGGGCAGATATTGAAAGAATGTCGATTCCCATCTTTTCGACATCAATCGGAATTTTTCCTGTGGTTTGAGCCGCATCTACATGGAGCAAAACTCCTGCCTCTCTCGTAACTTTTCCGATCTCTTCGATGGGATGAATAGTTCCCACTTCGTTGTTGGCGTGCATGAGCGAAACTAAAATGGTTTTGTCGGTCATAGCAGCTTTAACTTGGGCCGCTGAAACAGCTCCAAACTTATCGACGGGTAAATAAGTAACTGTGCAGCCATGTTTTTCTAAATACTTTGCAGAGTCTAGAGTGGCCTTGTGTTCGGTCTCAGCAGTGATGATGTGATTGCCTTTTTCAGCATACATTTCAGCTGCGCCTTTAAGCGCAATGTTGATGCTTTCAGTTGCGCCACTTGTAAAAACTACCTCTTTGGGATTGGCCCCAATGAGTTTCGCTATTGAAGCTCTGGCTTTTTCAACTGCTTCTTCAGTTTCCCAGCCAAACGAGTGACTGCGACTTGCGGCATTCCCAAACTTTTCGGTGAGATAAGGCATCATAGCCTCTAACACTCGAGGGTCTAGAGGGGTTGTTGAGTTATTGTCTAAGTATATTGGAACTCTCATACAGCATTTTTCCTATCAGCTAGAGCTTCTAATGAAGTGGATTGAAAAAGTTTCACAATTTTTTGATTTAATACGTTCATGGGTGAAATAATGGTGCAGGAGCCTTTGACCGGACAAGCGTTGCTTTCGGTGTCGACACATTCAGCGACTTGAATAGGTCCTTGGAGCATTTGAGTGATCTCGAGCAAATTAATGTCATGCAGATCTCGAGTCAGCTTATAGCCGCCCTGATTCCCGTACATTGGCTGAACAAGCCCTTGTGACTTCATGGTCTGCATGATTTTGGAAAGAAGTGTTTCAGGGATTTTACAGGTCGCAGCCATTTCGCGGACGCTGGCCGTTTGTTCTTTTTGTTGAGCCAAATAAAGAAGGGCAATCACTCCATATTCAATTTTTTTATTCACTCTCAACATAAAAACCCTATCCAAAACAAGGGGTTATAGCCCCTTGGTTTTGTACATAGCCTTAAGTAGTCTTATTGGACTAAATAGGTCCATGTTCATTCAATTCGTATTATGTGAATTTGAGGCTCTCAAGTCAAGTAATAAGACCAATTTAATCCAAGTAGTCTTTTGTGGTTTTAAATTATTGAAATTGCTTTGTTTTTTCTTTCGATTTCTGGGGTGTTATGATGAGTCCTTCGAGCCATTTGTCGTTGGAGCACAATTTCGAACCTTAGGCTTTTCATTCTGGCCCTTTTCGTTTACAACTTTGTTCGTTCACGTCAGTGAAATTCGTCTGGAAATGGTCCCAGATAAAGTCTCGGGTAGGAACACCGACACTTTTGGGAAAACTGAGAAATTATTGAGTGTAGTTAAAAAGCAGGAGATCAATCACTATGGCAGAGGGAAAACGTTCGTCATCAGTAGCTCGTGGAAAAAAGAAAAAAGTTAAAACGACTAAAGCAGCTCCGAAAGAAGCCTCTTTGGAAACGCTTGAGTCCGAATCTACCGAAGTCAGACAAGATTCGGAAGATGCAGCTGTTTCAGCATTAAGTGCAGAGCCATCGACCCCAAAAGAAGGAAATGAAGAGAACTCTTCCAAAGTTTCAGAGAAAAGTTCCGAGGCTCTTAGAACTCGATTGTCTGACGAGTACTTGATTCAGTGTTATTTTGATAAAGCTCAAAATCAGTTTGTGGCGAGCGTCCTTGAATTTGCACATATCAAAGCTACCGGCCCCTCAAAAATGGATGTCATCCGAGATTGTGAAAACCGATTGGAAAGCCATCTTAATTTAATGAAGCGGCAAGGAGAGAATGTCCCCGAGTCATTCCAAACGCGACAATATCCTGAATCTTTACAAGTTCCAATTTCGCAAGGGCTTTATCGAAGATTAGACTTACTATCTCGTCAGGAGAAAACAAGTTTAGATCAACTCGTCATTGAGCTGTTGTCCGGAATGGTTGAGAGAAGATTACAATCTCCTAATAAGCATCAGCACCATGGGGGGGGACAGCGTCCTCAGCAGCACTCTCAATCATCGAATCATCGGGAGGGTCATAGGGACAACCGTCGAGAGGGACATCGAGACAATCGACGTGATGGGCACCGCGAAGCCCCTCGTGAACCGCGCCGAGAAAATCCTCGTGAATTTGCCGACGAAGATAATATTGGAAACCTTAAAGGGGGTCCTCAGCATAGTCAGAATCGTGGAAACCGAAATCGTGGAGGAAGAAACTTTCACAAGACCATGGAATCCCGAGAAAACTTCCTCGAGTATGTACGAAACTTAGAAAAAGGAAACTGGAAAAAAAGATAGGGCCGGAATCTTTTTCAGAATTCCAGCCCTAAACTGCTTTTTCAATCGAGCTCAATTAGGCCGATTGGAAGTAGTCTTTTGACTTTACAGGATCTGGCTTCATAGTTTTTTTGCCAGGTTCCCAGTTGGCCGGACAAACTTCTCCGGTCTTTGCTACTTCTTGAAGAGCTTTTAACACTCTTAGAACTTCGTCTGTATTTCTTCCGATACCAAGGTCGTGAACCAGTTGATACTGAACTACGCCTTGAGGGTTAATTAGGAAGAGGCCGCGAAGAGTGATACCAGCTTCGAGTAAAACGCCGTATTTTCTTCCAATCTCTTTAGTGAGATCTTCCAACAAGGGGAACTGGAGTTTTCCAATTCCGCCTTCTTTGCGTGGGGTTTTGGCCCAAGCTAAGTGGCTGAATCGGCTGTCGACTGAGCATCCTAAAACTTCACAGTTAGCTTCTTTGAAAGCTTTGTAAGCGTTATCAAATGCTGTGATCTCAGTGGGACAAACAAAGGTGAAATCCAAAGGATAAAAAAATAAGCAGACCCATTTGCCTTTGTAATCGGCTAGAGAGATTTGCTTAAAGTCTTCTCCGACCAGTGCGTTGGTTTTAAATTCTGGCGCTGGTTTTTGAACTAAAGTATCCATAGTGCCTCGCTTTCATTATGTTAAAAAATCAAGAAGAGAGAGGATAGCTGTGGAACTGAGCTCGGTCAAGAAAGGGTGGGTTATGGGATGTTCTGCATTTCAAAGACAGATTTTGCCCCTTTCTTCAAATAACAGGTGTTAGTTTTTTAGACAGATGAGTCCTTGCAAATTCAATGAGTTAGAGCTCCATCGAACCAAAGAGCGATTTGGCTGTATTCCTCAAAGACACTTCCAAAAGAGGCCCTGAGCAAGGAGTTTATTGGTATAGCCATTGCACAATAATCCAGTGATGCGGTCGGATGAGCAGCCGGTCCATCGTTATTACTCAAGAGGAGTTGGCTCATGAAGAAGTTCTTATTTGTTGTTAGTTTTGTGGCTTTAAGTCAGTTGTCTTTAGCTGAAGAGGCTAGTTCCGCACATAGTACTAGTACTCAGCCTGCTGCAACTAGCGCTACGACCAATACACAGAAGCCTGTGGTAACAGAGCAGAAATCTAAACTGTTCGATTATGTTAGTGCTTGTTTGGCTGGAAGAGAAATTCCCGCAGCCGCTTCAGTATCAAGCGAAGTTTCTAAGTAATAATAAATAGATACGATTTTTAAGATTGAACCTCAGGGGACTTCTGTCCCTTGAGGTTTTTTTTTGAGTCCTTAAAAAAGATTTTGGCTATTGAGTTGACTCTCAAGGAACCGAACCTAGTATATTCGGCGTATGCTGGATGATAAAAAAACAAAAGCTACTAAACAACGAGTCCTTGAAGAAGTCTCGGTGAGTGGAGCTCCGTCAGGAGCCTCCTCGCTCATACCTGTGGATGAGATTTTACCGCCCACTTTGTTTCTTTTGCCCGTAGCCCACACGACCCTTTTTCCGGGGATGATGGTTCCTCTTATTCTGCCGGAAGGAAAGCTCACGAAAACCTTAGAAAAGGTTATGGAGAAAGACGGGGTTCTTGGGGTCATTTTGAATAGAGATCCCGAAGCAGGAAATGTGGCTGCTGGACCTACGACTTCTATCAGTGGTTTGCCTGTGGAAGGTGTTGTTGCGACCCAACCCAAGCATGAGAAAAAAAGAGCTGTCAAAGAAACCCCATTTCATCGTTACGGGGTGGCTGCGCGAATATTAAAAAAGATCAATTTACCTGACAATCAGGTCAGCGTTTTACTGTCCGGATTGCAGCGTTTCGAAATTCAAGAAGTGTTGAGTACCGATCCCTTTTATGTTGCTTCTGTGAAATATCTCTATGAAGAGCTTGAAAAAGGGACGGAGCTCGAGGCCTTGATACGCAGTTGTCTTTCAAGATTTAAACAGATCTCCAAAGATAACCCTCTTATTTCAGAGGAAGTCAAAGTTGCATTGGTCAACATAGATGGCCCAGGAAAATTAGCCGATTTTATGGCCTCGGTTCTCATTCGAGATGTCAAAGACTATCAAGATTTTTTAGCGCAAGCTGATGTTAAAGACCGATTGCATTCCTTGCTGCTGCTATTAAAAAAAGAGGAAGATGTTCAGTCGGTTCAGCGTCGAATCTCAGATGAAATCAATCAAAAAGTTTCAGCAGCTCAGAGAGAATTCTATTTAAATGAGCAGTTAAAGTTGATTCAGAAAGAGCTTGGGAAAAACGGAAACGACAGGAACAGAGTCATAGAGAAATTTAAAGACCGTTTAAAAGATAAAACACTACCCAATGAAGTAAAAAACAAGATCGACGAGGAGTTCGATAAGTTATCGACGCTTGCAGAGCATTCTTCGGAGTACTCTGTATCCATAAACTATTTAGATTGGGTCAGTTCTCTTCCTTGGGGCGTCCGTTCAAAAGAGTCTTATGATCTTAAAAAGGCTCGCGAGGTTCTGGAAAAAGATCATTACGGTTTAAAAGAGGTTAAAGAGAGAATTCTTGAGTTCTTAGCTGTTAGAAAGCTAAAGCAAACCTCGGAAGGAACGATTATCTGTTTCGTTGGGCCCCCCGGCACTGGAAAAACCAGTCTCGGTAAATCGATCGCAACAGCTTTAAACCGAAAGTTCATTCGATTCTCTGTGGGTGGAATGCGAGATGAAGCAGAAATCAAGGGTCACAGAAGGACCTACGTGGGGGCGATGCCTGGAAAACTTATTCAAGGTGTTAAAAGAGCAGGAACACAGAATCCTGTTTTCTTGATCGATGAGATTGATAAAATTGGAAGCTCCTATACTGGAGGCGATCCCGCTTCAGCCCTACTTGAATTACTCGATCCCGAGCAGAACACCGATTTCCTCGATCATTATTTGGATCTTCCTTTTGATTGCTCAGATATTTTCTTTATAACAACCGCCAACTCTCTAGACACGATACCACCAGCACTTTTAGATCGAATGGAAGTCATTACACTCTCTGGCTA
This sequence comes from Bdellovibrionaceae bacterium UBA2466, assembly GCA_002342225.1. Taxonomy (GTDB): domain Bacteria; phylum Bdellovibrionota; class FAC87; order UBA2466; family UBA2466; genus UBA2466. The sequence continues at coordinate 23,024 of DDPO01000119.1, forward strand.
TACTGACAGCGAAAAACTAAATATCGCTCGCAAGTATCTTATTCCTAAACAGCTCAAGAAAAACGCACTTAAATCGGGTGATGTGAAGTTTCTGGAAAAAGGCTTAAAGCTTTTGGTGCAACAGTACGCGAGAGAGTCGGGAGTCCGCGTGCTGGAACGGCAAATTTCTAGAGTTTGTCGAAAGGCCGCTTACAGAATTGCAAGCGGCAAAAACCAACCTCTAGTCGTGGAAGATAGTAAGGTTTTAGAGAAGCTTCTAGGACTTCCTCCGTATCCCCCCGAAGATATTTCGAGAGATAAATGGGTAGGAACAGCGACTGGTTTAGCATGGACTCAATATGGTGGAGATGTGCTGTCTGTAGAAAGTGCCCAAGTGGAAGGTAGGGGGGGATTCGTTCTGACCGGAAGTTTGGGAGAGGTTATGCAAGAATCTGCCAACATTGCCTATACTTTTGTCCGCGGAAAAGCCCAAGCTTTAGAGTTGCCCAAGAAATATTTTGATCGTTTTTCTCTTCACTTGCATGTTCCTGCCGGAGCGACACCTAAAGATGGTCCTTCTGCCGGAGTCACGATGGCTGCTAGTTTGTATTCGTTGGTAACTCAAAAGCCTTTGAAGCCTGGG
>DDPO01000119.1:23669-29455 GCA_002342225.1 Bdellovibrionaceae bacterium UBA2466
GGAATTAAAGAGAAGCTTTTAGCTGCTAAAAGAGCTCATATCAAAACCGTTCTTTTGCCCAAGCAGAACGTAAGAGATTTCAAAGAAATTGAGTCCGAAGTTCGACAGGGGCTTAAAGTGATCTTCGTTTCTCACATGGATGATTGTCTTAAACATCTTTTTTAGTCTTCTGTTTGAGTCTAAAGAGAGTTGGATTATAATTTGGTTATGTCAAACTCACACCCATCCAACATTGAGCTTATCAAAGTATCTCCCAATGAATCTGAGCTTCTGAAAGATTATGTCGAGGCCCTCTATCGTTTTGAAGGAGACTTTGAAGCAATCGTCAACATTGAAGAGGGAGTTAAGAGCTTATTCAAGAACGAAGCATTGGCAACTCCTTACTTTATTAAGCAGGGAAATGAAAAGATCGGTTATGTGATTCTCACTCGTTATCACAGCGTTGAAAAAGGGGGACTCACGATTTATATCGACGAGCTTTATGTCGAAGAGCGATTTAGGCGCAGGGGAGTAGGCAAAACTATCTTAGATGAAGTGGTTAATATTGCGCGGCGTGAAAAAGCTAAAGCTCTTTGGGCTAATACTGAGCATAATAATGAAGGCTCTCAGCGGTTTTTTAAAAATGCTGGCTTTCGTCAGAATAAGTATCTTAATTTTGAAAGACAAATTTAATCCCTCTCTGTTTGTCTAGTTTCTTGATAAAATACTGAGCTATGAAATCCGCAAAATTTGTTGTGGTCACTGATAGAGGTGGCCATTTACATAATGCTTTGATGTTGATGGATCAGCTTCCCGAAAAGCCGCATGCGATCGTCACTACCCAAGGACCTGACATTGATTCTTTAGCGCAAGGAGAGATCACGGTTTTTAGCTTGCCGCATCTTTTTAAATGGTTTGGAAAACTGAGAGTTCTAAATCCATTTAATGTCGTTTGGCATTTTCTCAAAGCTTTTCATTTAGCTTGGAAGCTACGCCCGACCAAAGTGATTTCGCTTGGGGCGAGCAATGTAGTTTCCTTTTGTTTTTGGGCTAAAGTGATGGGAGCTAAGATTTATCATGTCGAATGCATGAACCAAGTCGTGAATCCAAGTATCACGGCGAAGTTACTCTATCCCATTTGTGAAGAGGTTTATGTCCAGTGGTCTGAACTGTTACCCAGGTTTGGCTCAAAGGCCAAGTACGCGGGGTGGGTATTATGATCTTTGTCACTGTGTCTACGGGTCATTTTGATCCCTTAATTGAAGAGTGCGACAAGCTTTATAAAGAGGATCCAAACCGATTTCCCTTCTTCGGCCAAATAGGCTCGGGATTTTATAAGCCGAACTTTGCTCATAAAAAAACGATGTTGCCGGAGGAACTTGATAAGTACATGTCGGAAGCAGAGTTGGTAGTTTCGCATGGCGGGACTGGCATGTTGTCGAGACTTTATCGAATCCAGAGGAAAACTTTAGTCATTCCGAAGCAAATTCGTTATGGCGAAGCTAATGATGGTCAAGTTGAGCTTGCGAAAAAATGGGCCGATTTGGGTATGGCTGTACTGTGCATGGATGTTCTAGAGCTCAAGAGAAAAATCGAGCAATGTCGCCAGTCTCAATTTCACTTTCCAGAGTTTCCAAAGCTCGGAGAAAGCTTGGAAAAACATTTAAAGAGCTAAGTTTAGAAATAATGAAACTCTGGAAATCCGCTCATCAAAAGACTGAGTAGTTCTATAAAAGCCTGTCGTATCATCAATAACGCTGGAAATAATCGAATGAGATAGGCCTACACTCGCAGATTTAGAAATCAGATATTCAAGAGCTTCCTCAGAGCTAAAATTGTTTCTCCAATAATTGGTATAAGCTTGATCCAAAACTAGTTCCACGCTCAGTTTCCAGGATTCGACAATCAAGTTTGCAGCGATGAGTTCGTTGACCCCAAATCGAGGTTTGGGTTCTCCGCTTGCGAATTGTCGAGATTGGGACAGTAATAAGTAGGGACCCATCCGGCCAGATAAGGAGAGAAAACTAAAAAGTTGAATGGAGATTCCCAGTGCCGGCCGTGTTCGAATGGAAAGACCTTCGCTACTCAGCTGATTAAGAGAAAGTGCTGAGAATGCCAGTGAAACGTTGGGGTTTAGAGCTCCGGTGGGGTCTAAATCTTTTATCCCCGCAACTGTAACGGTTGGAAACTCAATTTGTGATTGTGAGGAGGTAGGCCGGTCGATCACCATTAATAATGTGACTTGAGTTCTCGGATCAGGCCGGTAATTGATCTCAGGAAGTAATGTGAGGGCACTTTGCCTGTTCCCTTTGTTTAAGTTCACGCCATAGGCAGTCTGGATCTCAAATGAGGTCGTTTTGGGAATGTCCATGGCCAAAGATTTTGAAGCAGACCACAAAAGAAGCCCTGCAGTTAGAAGGAAGATCCAATGATAATGCTTGTTAAATTTGTTCATGGGGCTCAGGTTTACCAAATTTTAAGACCTTAGCAATGGTTTAGTGTTGTGGTGCGTAACATTCGTGATTTTAGGCACAAAACCTTTTGGCTTGAGTGACCGATAAGATTGACAGGGTGAACCTAGCTTGCGATTCTTCACCCTACTTGAGGGGTTCTTCATGAGTGAGCCGCTAATTCTGGATGGAAAAAAAGTTGCTGAGTCGGTTTACCAAAGACTTCTTCTTGAAGTGTCACTTCTTCCCGTAGTTCCCAGAATAGTTTTTTTAAGGGTGGGGGAGGATCCAGCTTCGCAGTCCTACGTTCGCAGCAAAGAAAAAAGATGTTTAGAGTTGGGACTTCGTGGGGAGACCATTGTTTTTTCCGAATCTGTCAGCGAAGATGAAGTGATCGGCAAGATTCTTTCTCTCAATCGGGATAAAGATGTGAATGGCATTTTGGTTCAATTACCTCTGCCTAAACATATCGATAAAGCTAGAGTTTTGAGAAGTATTGACCCTTATAAAGATGTCGACGGACTTCACCCAGAAAATGCAGGGTTGCTATTACAGGGGAAACCCCGTTTTATCCCTTGCACTCCTGCGGGTATTATAGAACTGCTGAAGTTTTACAATATCCCAGTGGCCGGAAAAAGAGTGGCTGTCTTGGGGCGCAGTGAAATTGTGGGGCGCCCTGTCGCTCAGCTTCTAACCAATCATGATGCGACAGTAACCGTTTGCCATTCCAAAACACAAAATCTCACGGCTGAGCTTCTTCGATCTGAAATAGTCGTTGCTGCTATAGGAAAACCGAAGTTGGTTCAAGCCAATATGGTTTCCTCAGGAGTCGTGATTGTCGATGTCGGTATTAACAGGGTAGATGGACAAATTTTAGGAGATGTAGACTTTGATACAGTGAAATCGAAAGCCTCTGCCATTTCGCCCGTTCCTGGAGGGGTGGGGCCGATGACGATAGCTATGCTTATGAAAAATTTAGTCTTAGCCGCCACTCTCCAGTCACAGAAAAATTAAATTAAGTTTCCTTTTTTCCATGATGTCACTAAATCTTTAATTGAGTTTTTGAGCTGGATTTCTGTTCCGTCATTATTAAGTAAGTCCGTAGCCGTTTGTTTTCGAATAGTGTCATTGACTTGAGTTTTTAGAACTGCATCAAATAACTCTTCACTCATTTTATCCCGAGCAATGACTCTCTTTTTACGGGTTGCTTCAGAAGCGGTCACAACGATAAGTTTCGGGAATAACTTAGCGTGATTGTGCTCGATGAGAAGAGCTGCTTCGCACAAGATGACTTTGAATCCTTCTTTGGATTTTGCCTGAGCTCTTTCAAAAAATTCTCTCCAAATTTTAGGGTGTAGGATCTTTTCGAGTTCTTCTCGTTTCTCTGGGTTTTTAAAGATGATCTCCCTGATTGCAGAACGGTCAACTTGACTTGATTTTATAATTTTAGGCCCAAATAGGTTTTTGAGCTCCTCGTGGACGGTGGGGTCGGTGTCTAGGATTTCTCTGCCTAAGAAATCTAAATTGATGGCGGGGATTCCTAACTCCTCAAAAAACTTAGCTGCCAATGATTTCCCAGAACCAATACCTCCAGTGAGTCCCCAGATTTTGATGTTTTTTGGGAGCGAAACAACCATGGATCGATTCTATCACAGGTCGTAAAAAGAAAAACTTTGTCTACATAATCCCTAGACGGTATCTTAGCTTCCATGTTTGAAAAACTCTTAGCCTGCGCTTTGGTGTCTTTGCTTACTAGCTGCTCTTGGCCGGTCAAAGACCAGGGTTCGCAATATGGTAGTGTCTCCCCGATTGTTCTCATGAGTGATTTTGGTACTTTTGATGATGGCATCGCCATTTGTAAGGGGGTGATGCTCAAGATACAACCAGGCCTGTCATTTGTTGATGTGACCCATCAGATCCCAGCTTACTCCGTTAAAGATGCGGCTAGATTTTTAGCCAACCTAACAACTTTTTACCCCGAAAACACCGTTTTCGTCGTTTTAGTGGAGCGACATGTAGAAAAGAAAACCAAACCGATTGTAGCTCGAAACAAACGCGGACAATATTTTGTTTTGTCGGATAATGGAACTTTATCTCTTTTATGGGAGCGTCAGGAGATTGAAAAAGTACGGGCTGTTGTTGAGGGACCGTGGTTAGAGCAGGGCCGGTTAAACTCCACTTTTCTTGGAAGAGATGTGTATTCGCCTATTGCAGCCCGAATTGCTCGAGGTGAAGACTGGAACCAAGTAGGCCCTGAAGTTGATAAGATCAACTTGTTGGATAAAAAATCATTTCGCTTAACTGATAAGCATTTGACTGGGGAAGTGATCGCTTTAGATGGACCTTTCGGAAATTTAGTGACCGATATCACAGCCACTGCATTTTTAAACACTAAACACTCGATAGGTGACAAAGTTTCAGTAGTGATCGGTTCGACTGAACATGTTCTCCCTTTTGTGAAGACTTTTGGGGATGTGCCTATTAATGAAAAATTAATTTACATCGATTCTACGGATCATGTTGCTGTTGCTATCAACGAGGGGAGCTTTGCGGGGAAATTTAAAATCAAGCCACCTGTAAAGTTTACGATCAAAATTAAAAAGGACAAACCAGATGGTTCTAGATAAGAAGTTTTTATTTTCTCTTTTGGCCCAGCCCACAGCCCCTTTTCGGGAAATTCATGTGGCTACGTTTGTTCAAGATTTTTTAAAACGTGAGAAGCTCCCCTTTTTTGTAGACCCAATCGGCAATATTGTTGTGGGAGTTAAATCAAAACAAGAATATTTAAAGAGCATTAGCCCGAGCTCCAAAGAGCCGACACGGCTTTTTATTGCTCACATGGATCACCCCGGATTTCACGGCGTGAATTGGACTAAAAACAGTGTCTTATCGGTCCAATGGCATGGAGGGACCCCTCGAAAATATATCAACGGTTCGAAAGTGTGGCTTGGTAACAGCGGTGGAATCGTAGGTCATGGAGAGATTCAAAAATCCCAATTAAATGCTACGAAGTCGGCACTAGAAACATCCGAAATTCTCATCAAAGAATGGTCTTTAAAAGGACCTCCTGAGAAAATAAAAGCGAGTGATCTTTTTGGTGCTTTTGCTTTCTCGGCGCCGGTCTGGGAAAAGGATAGTATTGTTTACACGAAAGCTGCTGATGATCTGGTCGGGGTCTTTACCATTTTGTCGTTGGCTAAAAAATTTAAAAGTAAGAAAAGACCTTTCCTCGGACTTATTTCCAGAGCTGAAGAAGTGGGTTTCATTGGAACGATAGGGCACTTCGATTTGGGATGGCTAAAGGGTAGAGAGGAATCGGTTGTCATCGTAAGTTTGGAGACCTCTCGCACATTGCCG
>DDPO01000078.1:0-4474 GCA_002342225.1 Bdellovibrionaceae bacterium UBA2466
GTGAGATTTAAGTCCTGCGCTTCCATTGAAGCTCTCAGATCACTTAAGGAACTCTCAATGGCTGATTTGGCAAAGTCATTATCTGACTTCATCGAAATCTCCACGTTCTTTCCTCGAGTAGCGACATGAATCTCAACTTGTCCAAGGTCGGGTGGGTTAAGAGCAATTGTCATTTTGCCGTTTCCGTGATGAACCATCCCTTGAACCTTTTCAAAAAGCTCAGGGAGAGTAGCTCTTACCACTTGACCCCGGGACTCAACGGCCCCGGATTCTGAATGTCTCAACGGGGTTTTCGAACTCATATCTAAAGCAAACTGCGCTGAAAGATTTTGATTCGAGTGATGCCCTTTGGTTTTACCTTCAGTTTTGGGATTTTCTTTACTGGAAAGTTCGTTGTGCTTAAGGGCTTCAGAAAGCGAGACCTCCGTTTTTCCCTCGTTGTTCTCAGTTGCTGGGCTTACTGTGTTTTTGTAAACAGATTTTGAAAAATCTGCTTTTGAGTGAGCCCCTTGATTTGCGAGGTACTGTTGAAGGGCATTTTCTTTCTGAGCTTTGGAATTTGCTGACTCTGTATTAATGGTATCAGATTTTCCGAACTCTTGCTTTAACATTTGCAAGGAGTTCAGACCCTGATCCTCTAACGCAAAGAGCCCATTCCTTAACTCGGCGCTTTGAAGCAGAGCCTCTTTTGAACCATTTTTATTCTCAGTCCCCATCAGGCTCTCGCCCCCATTCTTGATAGCTATCGGATTTGCAATGGGATTTTGTGCTTGAGGAAAGAGACTACTCAGGGCAATAGGATCCAATTGGGACTGGTTCTTTTTCTCAAACAAAGAAAGCAGAGCATCGTCTTGCCCTTTCTTTCCTTCTCCTCCTAATACATCTAGGTTGAGTGAATTTTCAGTTCCAGTCTGTAACCAGTCTTGGGATTGCCCCTGAAGGCCCAGAAGATAGTTCATAAAATCGAACATCCCTGTCTCAGGCGCCCCTGCGGTTCCAGCGATTCCTCGCTGAAGCGCGCTTAGGCTTGAACTATTTACAGCAGAAGTGGATAACACGTCATCATTCACCTCCTCTCAATATCTAAATCTCAGTCTATTTAGAATCCTCGTTAGACTGAGGTTGATTGACCTTTGTTTGGGAACTCAACTCGCGATTTGTAAAAGTACGTTCGGTGATGAGCCGAGCTTTTTCTGGCAGCATTTTACTCATAATATCGGCCGCTTTATCCTGCTTCATACTCGCTATGATCTTATTTGAAAGATCAACATCCATCGATTCAAGTATTTTGGCTGCCTTTTTTGATTCCATCTTTTCATAAAGACCTCGAAACAATTCAGCTCGGGCATCCTTCCAAGTTTCAAGTTCTTTTTTTAAGCCAGATATCTCACTCTCTCTTTTTGCGAGCTGATTTTTCCATTCAGTTTCTTTATTTTTTAATCTCTGATCGAAACTTTCTTCCGATTTTGAAATTTTTTGCTTGTTTTCCTTTGCCAAAGCGCTGATTTTTTCTTTAAGATCGATAATGACTTTTTCATAATACTCAGATTGTTTCCTTAAGAATTCTTCTTTCTCGGACAGCTCCTTGGCTCTCGCCCCCAAAGAATCATCAGCGCTAGGTTTTACTGGCACTGCAGGATTTGGCGTAGTCTGTGGTTGGTCGGTCGGACTTTTTTCATTCACTGGTTTGGACTCTTCGGCGGCTTCTAAATTACCAAAAGATAACAACCCGAGCTCAAAACTCATCCAGACTATTACGACCAAAGTAAAAACAAAAAATAATCCACTTAATTTTAGATAGTGTCTCACTGGCCTCTACCTTTCAGTAGTTGATAATTTTGATCGAGTCGCTTTTGAGCTTTTCTTCTTTCTTCCAGCTTGAAGTCCGAAAGTCTTTTCTCTTTGAGAGACTCAAGACCTTTTCTTCGCATCGATATAACTCCCAGCTCATACCTTTTATTTTCTAGATCTTCTTTTTCTTTTCTCAGCATTCGCTCTATTTTTTGAGTTTCTTTTGTATCTTGTTCAACCTTCTGCGCCAAAAATGACAACCACTCTGTGCCAAACTTAAGTCTCTCTAATTGCTGTTTCAATAGTTCATTTACGTTTTGTCGAAGTTGATCTTTTCTAGATTCGAGCACAATCACTTTTTGAGCGACTGCTGAGACCTCTAATTTCTTCATGGTCTCCTTGATTCGAACAAAACTCAGCATTTGCTCAAGGCGAAACCTAAACTTCATTTTTTACCTTCTTGAAATTTTTAATGAGTTTTAGATACAGCTGAGAAGCTTTTCTCGGGAATTAGCCATATCTATTTTGGTATCTCGATTTTGCTTCAGGAAATCTAAAATACCCGGCTGCTTTTCAATACAATCATCAATTTTCGGGTCACTACCTCGAATATACATTCCATAATTGATGGAATCTTCATTTTCGATATAACGAGCCATTAATTCTTTGAGGTTTCTTGCGGCTTTTGAATGCTCTTTATCAACTACTTGATCCATCACCCGACTAACGCTGGTCAAAACATCAATCGCTGGATAGTGCCCACGGTTTGCAATACGTCTCGATAAGACAATGTGTCCGTCTAAAATAGCTCGAGCATTGTCTGCAACGGGATCCTCTAAATCATCACCTTCGACCAAAACAGTATACAGCCCTGTAATAGAACCCTTCTCCCCCCAGTTTCCCGCACGTTCTACAAGTCGGTTTAAGGAATTAAATACAGAAGGAGTATAACCCTTCGTAGTGGGCGGTTCTCCAGCTGCCATCCCAATCTCTCTTTGTGCCATCGCAAAGCGTGTTAGAGAATCCATTAGTAACAAAACATTCAAACCTTGTTTTCTATAATACTCAGCTAAAGCTGCAGCAACGAAAGCGCCTCGAACTCTTCGTACTGGTGATTTATCCGCAGTCTCGACAACAACGACACTCTTTTTCATCCCCTCGGCACCGAGCTCTCGCTCGATAAACTCCCTCACTTCTCTTCCCCGCTCACCGATCAGACCGATAACCACGACATCGGCCTCGGTATAGCGTGCCATCATTCCCAACAAAACACTTTTTCCAACACCGCTGCCAGCAAAGATTCCGGTTCTTTGCCCCTTTCCGGTCGTGAGACACGCATTAATAGCCCCCACGCCTAAGTCGAGCGGCTGCGAAATCAATTCTCTTTTTAACGGGTTTAAGCTTTCCCCATAAAGTGGAATCTTTTCGGAAAGCCGTAGGTCTAAACCATTCTCATAGGGCCTACACATCGAATCAACGACTTGGCCCAAGAGCCCATTGCCTGCAGGGATCGTCGCCATAGCTTCACCAATTTCAACTCTGTCCCCCAACTGCACGGTGCCAAGTTCATCGAGGGGCATTGCTACATGACCTTCGGGATCTAAGCTCACTATCTCGATCGGCACTTTGCCGTCGGATGTTTGAACCCAGCAAAGAGTCCCCACTCTGACATTGGGAATCATGACCCGAATAGAGTCTTTACGAACGCGGGTTACTTTTCCGTAGTACCGCACAAACTCCGTTTCGTTGATAGCTTTTTGGGCTCTTTCAAGCACTTTTTAATTCCTCCAAACACCCAAGCTCTGCTAAGAGGTCATCCAACTTTTCCATCTCATGCTGGCTTGAAAAGAAGAGGCCGCCTGACTTTGACTCGATTCGAAACTCACCTTCTTTGAGTTTATTGTCTTTGCTGATCTCGTATTGGGTCGCTAACTCGGCAACTCCCCACAACTCCCATTTTTTGAACTCATTTTCTGGAATAAATACTTTCAGCTTCTCTGTGCTCGAGAAGTTTGACACTTGCGTCTCAAGCCAAGTTGTCAATCCCGCTTCGATTCGGCCTGCATTTTTCACTAAAAACTTTTTAAGCAAAGAAGAAAATGCCTGAAGCCAAACACCCTGATGTTCATTGAGAATTCTCTGCTTTTCTAGAACAAGATTTTCAATTTGCTGTTTTAGGCCTGACTTTACACAATCAACTTCGGCACGGAGTTCGCTCTTCGCTTTTTCCAACTCAACTTCAGCTCTTTTCAACCCAGCGTCAAACCCCTCTTGTTCCATCTGAACCTGCCTCTGCGCTATCACAACTTCACATTCAGACAACCGAACAGCTGCTAGTTTTGATAAACGTCTTTCAACCTCGCTTGTAATTACTTTTTCGATTTCGGCAGCGAAATCTTTATCTGACTGAATGGTCTGCCAAATCTTAGAGGAAAGCACAAAGAACTCGGGCTTCTCAGGGGTGAATGCCGGTTCAGGTTTAGAGTCTTTGGCCGTCGATTTAAATTCAACGGGTGTAAACTCGTCTTCGTTATTAAACAAGTTCTGAGTCTTCGCCAACACTAAGCACCAACTTTCCTTCTTTTTCAAGACGTTGAATGACTCCTACGATGTCTTTCTGGGCTTTTTCAACTTCCGACACTTTCTGAGGACTCATAGCTTCGAGGTCGTCCTTGAGCATAGC
>DDPO01000078.1:4626-18803 GCA_002342225.1 Bdellovibrionaceae bacterium UBA2466
TCAAGGCGAGTCATGAGAGCGTTCATCGTTTTCTTATCAAGATTGTTTAATAACTCCGCGACAGCTGCAACCCCGCCAAACTGACTTCCCCCTGTTTGCCCCTGACTTCTCAACTCTCTTTTTAATATTTCGTCGAGCTCCTGTACTTTTTCCGGATCAACATAAACTAGATTGGCCATCCGAATAACGACTTCTGGACGAATGCTTTCAGGAATATTTTTAAGCGTTTTGATTTGTTTTTCCGTCTCCATGTGAGCCAACACCAAAGCTATCGTTTGTGGATGTTCATTTTCCAGAAACTCTGCCAAGATTTTGGTATCAACTTGTTCGAGAACAGTTAAACCTTTTCGGTTTAGCAGATTTACATTTTTCATCGTTCCAAAAATCTGCTGGGCCCTTTTTTCACCTAAGCCCTTCATGATGAGTTCCGGATCAGTAAGGTTATCCTCAAAAATCATGACCTCTTTTTCACTCAGTCGCTCCAGAAACTCACTCAATACCTGATTAATTGTCGAAATAGGGGCTTTCTTCATGGTCGCCATAACTTTTAATACGACCCTCAACTCGGAGTCTTTCATTTCTTTCATGAACTCCAGAGCCGTGTCCTTTCCCAGCACATTCATGAGAATTGCTAGTTTTTCGACACCTGTTAGTTTTTGATTTTTCATATTCATCGATTAACCCTCTGCAACTCTTGATTCCATTTCATCGAGCCACTCTTGAACGATTCGGAAACCTTTTTTCGGGCTATTTTGAAGACGTTCAAGGATTTTAGCTTTCAGGTCCTCTTCGACCGCTTTATCATCCATGGAAGAGGGAAATCCAGTAGCATTTTCATTGTTATTTGATCCTGCAGGATTGTTCTCAGACAAGGTGATATTCTCCTGTGCGTTTTCTGGTGCATCATTACTAAAAACTGAAAACTCAGTAACTCCTTCATTAGTGGCCATCGCTGGGGGTAGAGCTTCAGCCCTCACAACCGACTCGAGTTCTGAAACAGTTTTCGGTAGGATGTCGGGTACTGAATCTGAACCCTTGGAGGGCTCTTCGCTAGCGACAGTCCACTTTAAAAAGGGTCGAAGAATGAGGAAGAAGAACATCATCACGACAAGTGCGATCATTCCATTTCTAATGCCGTGCTCGCTGAGTTCTTTAAGATCGTACCATGGCTTCGGAGTTTCAATGGGTTCGGTCACTTCAATATTGCTGAAAGGAAGTGAACTGATAGTGATGCTATCGCGTCTTTCCTGATCAAAACCAACAGCGTTAGCCACTAAATCCTGCAATCTTTTTAGCTCGGCTTCAGGCCGAGGTGAAAATACATCGGGACTGTTTGGGGCAGCGCCTTTGGTGTAGTAGCCATCCACAACCACAGCAACTGTCATCCGCTTAATGTTTCCCGAAGGTTTGTCTACGACTTGGACCTTCTTGGGAATAGCGTAGCTCGTGTTATTGGTACTTTTCTCAGTATTGCTCGACGCGAGGGGGATCTGAGGGTTCTGAGCCTCGGCCCCTGGTAGATTAGATCGGCTTCCTGGAATTCCAACGGGATTGGGGCGACTACCCGAGATAGTCTCTTCGGTTTTCAGAGTTTGTCTGGGAACAGCTTTCTCGGAGTCGTAAGTTTCCTCTGTTGTGTTGACTCTTGAGGGATCGATTTCGGCAGTAACTTTGGCCCTGACCTTTCCAAAACCCACGACTGGGGTTAGGATTTCTTCAACTCGCTTCTCATACTCAGCTTCAATGGAGCGCTGTAGTTCAAGAAATGAGCTACTCAAACTTGGAGCAGACTCATCCCCAGGCCGATGTAAAAAATTACCTTTCGTATCTACAATCGTGACTTGCCCCACTTTCAAACCTTCGACCGCACTTGCAACTAGATTTGCAATTCCGTTGACCTCAATTTTTGTTGGACTCATTCCGGGTTTTAGTTCCAGAATGACAGAAGCCTTTGGAGGTTCTTCCTCTTCCATGAATACCTTTTTGGGAGGAATGCTGATGTGGACCCTAGCAGTTTTTACAGATGCTAGTCTTTGAATAGAACGAGTAAGTTCCCCTTGAATCGCACGGATGTATTGAATTCTCTGAACGTAGCTCGACATCCCGATTGAGGTTGCGTCAAACTTTTCGAACCCTACAACATCTTGTCCCGGTAAACCCTCTTTGGCTAGCTCCATCCTCGCTTTGTAAACCTGTGATTGAGCCACAGAAATGGTGCGGGAGTCATCAGATACCCGATAAGCAATATTTTGTTCGCTCAGTTTTTTAGCAATGGCTTTTGCATCTTCTTGGTGAAGATCGGAATAAAGTACTTGCTGGGGATCGTGTTTCATCACGATCGTAGTCGCCATAACTCCAACGACTGCAAGGATAGCAGTTATTCCAAGGGCCATTTTCTTTTTTGGAGAAAGAGCGCCGTAAAAGCTTTTCATCTTTTCCAAAAGTTCATTAAGTCTTTCGTTCATAATTTTCTTTCAAGCTAGCTAATTAATATCAGACCTGCATTCTCATAATTTCGTTATAGGCTTCCAATGCTCTGTTTCGAACCTGGACTAGCAACTTAAAAGAAGCCTCTGCTTTTTCCATGCTAATCATGGCTTCGTGCAGATTTTCATTTTTTCCTACCGCGAGGTCAGTTGCGAGCTTATCAGCAGTGGCTAAGGAGCGATTGACATCCTCGAAAGAATTTTTCAAATAGGCCGTAAATCCTTGGTCCGATTTATCCTGAGTTGAGCTGATTGTGGACTCTAAACCTTGAGTCAAAGCACTTTGCATGCTTTGGATAGAATTGATACTCATTTATTATTTCCTCCCTATCTCAAGAGCCTTACCCATCATGCCTTTAGCCACATTAATGGCTGTGACGTTGGCTTCGTAGGTTCGACTTGCATTCATAAGATTAACCATTTCTTCCATCGTATTGACGTTCGGATAAGCCACCATCCCTTCCTGATTAGCATCAGGATGATTGGGATCGTGAACCATTCGAGGGGCGTTCGGATCTGAAATTACATCGGTGACTTGCACGTGATGAAGTGGGGATTCGCCAAGCTGGCTCGCTAGAACGGATGCAAAATCTCTCGTAGGAGTTGCTTCGAACACAACATCTTTTCTTCTGTAAGGCCCCCCCTCTGGAGTACGTGTTGTCTGAGCATTGGCTAAATTGCTCGAAGTTACGTTCATTCGCATACGCTCAGCACTGAGTGCTGAAGCACTGACATCTAATGAATCAAAGAAATCACTCATTTCTCACCTTCCCCGATTGCATATTTTAAAAGAAGAAACTTTCTCGATAGAGCCTGGGTATTTGCCGAATATTTCACATCATTTTTATTCATGGCCGCCATCTCGCGGTCCATATCCACAGTATTAAGGTCTTGCCCAACCTCTGAGAAAGGTTCCTGAGATATTCGCCCCTCAACCGATTCGATATCATTTACCCCCGGAATGACTTCACTTTCGTCAACGGCTCGCTGAAGTTCTGCTTCAAAGTCAACGCGTCGAGCCTTGAAGAAAGGAGTCTCAGCGTTCGCAATGTTGTCTGCAATAATCGAGTGCCGCTGCAAATGCAGATCTAATGACTTAGTAATCGTATCTATTGTTTTATCAAAAAGTGGCATGGGATTTTTTTAAAAACAGCTAAAGAAATTTTAACGATTGACCGATATTAAGAATTTGCAATGCGCACGCCAACGAGTCTAGGCACAAAATTCAATCGCGACGCCGACTGTCTAGGCAAATAGCTCCATCTTTTAGGAACTTTTTTTCCCTTAAGTCAGTTCGTAAATTTTTAACTTGTTCCTAAGCGTCCTAACGCTAATTCCCAGCTCGTCTGCTGCCAGAGTTCTGTTGCCGTCCACATGATTCAAAATTGTAAGTATGTGTTGTTTTTCGAGATCCTCAAGCCTTATTGGGTTTTTCGAATTTTGTGTTGGCTTGGTCTCCTCAAGCCAAGAATCCAAATGTAAGCTTTCAATCCGATTCTCGTCACAAAGTAAGACAGCACGTTCAATCACATTTTGAAGTTCACGAATATTTCCAGGCCAATGATGTTTTTTAAGCTGTTCAATAGCCACACTTGAAAACCCCTTGATGTTCTTTTCCTGTCGAAAACTGCTTTGTCCAAGAAACTCAGTGGCTAAACTTTCAATAGCTTCGACTCTCCCTCTCAATGGGGGGCACTCTATTCGAATTACATTCAACCTGTAAAAGAGGTCCTCACGAAAATTGCCTTCGGTGATTGAACTTTTGGGGTCCCTGTTGGTCGTTGAGATTACTCGGCAGTTGATGGGAACACAGTCTTTTCCACCCAAACGGTCAATCTCATTTTCCTGTAATACCCGTAAAAGTTTGGCCTGCAAATGGACAGACATTTCACTTACTTCGTCTAAAAGCAAGGTTCCACCTGAGGCCCGCTCAAACTTTCCGAGATGTTGTGCTACTGCACCCGTAAATGCTCCTCTCTCGTGGCCAAAAAGCTCGGACTCCATCAAACCATCCGGAACGGCCGCACAATTAATCGAAATAAAGGGTCCTTTTTTCCTCGAGCTTTCATTATGGATATAACGGGCAATGAGCTCTTTTCCAGAGCCACTTTCTCCACACAAAAGAACCGGAGCTGAAGTCTTGGCTGCCCGTTTTGCTAGCTCGACAACTTCACTCATCGAACGATCCGCCACTACCATTCTTCTTTGACCTAAATGAATAATAATTGAAGACACTAGGGCGCCTCCATGAGATTGAGTTCACTTTTGGCGAGAGGTGCCCAAAAGGAGTCTTTAGAATCAATGACTTCCTGCCACTGTTTTTTTGCTAAATCTTTTTTCTTATCAACAGCCAAACAACGGGCAACTCTAAACTTACCTTCGATAGCACCACTAAACTCCGGATCCAATTTCAAAGCCTCTGTGAGCAAGGAAATACACTTTTTTGTATTTTTCCTCTCAGACTGAACTTTTCCATTTAGGTATAAGAACGGGGCGAGTTTTTTAGGCTCGGGTTTTTCCTTGCGCACCTGAACCAAAAGAGGCTCTACTTTATCCCACAGTTTTCCCTCACTCACCACACTGAGCAAGCTCTCCAAACCCCTCACCTTTGAATCTCTAGCAGAAAATTTTTGGATTTGGGACATTCCAACTTTGTAAGCATTGCTAAATTGCTTTATGGCTTGAAGAGATTGGACTCTAATTGCTGTTGCAGATTCTAGAAACTTAGATGACCTTACTGACTTTGCAGTTTCGTCGGCGAGCGCAAATTTTTTAACTGCAAAGTAGCCTTCACTCTTCTTAAGATTGAGAAAATCTCTCACTTCGGGAGCAACTCGTAAGTTAATCGACGCCATTTTTCTTTGAGACGATCCTTTTTTGAGCCATTGAGAGACCCCCTCAAAATCTTTCTTGTTGAGATAACACGCTACAAAAAGAGGGGAAAATTCATCTGTTACAAAATCAGCGAGTGTACTCTCGTTCTGTTCAAGCGAGTTAAAAAAAGCTTGTTGTTTATCAGCCTCGGACCTCATCATCACAGCGCTAAGTAGGTTTCCGACCTCCATCTTTAGTACAGCTGGCGGATCATTCTTGCTCCACAAGGGTGATTTCTTCCATCTTTCTAATATTTCAAACGCGTAATCCCACTTCTCTTTACCTATCAATTCTTTAAATCTTCGACTTACCATTTCCAAGTAAAGATCTTTTGCCTCCTTCTCATAAGTACTTCCCTTTATCCAAACTGAAAAGACGTCTTCAAAAGGGTTAAACAGGTCATCATTTCGTGCAGATTCTTTTTGGTTTTCTTCACCAAAAGACTCATTCACACGTTGTCGAAGTATTTTTGTAAGTTTTGACGATACAAATTCGGATATTTGTAAGTTTTTCAATTCCTCAGGATTTGCTCTAGCAGTCTTTGACAAGTGCTCTAGCGCCCCCAATTGGCCCGCCTCCAACAAAGAAAAGCCTTTATTAAGGGATGCCAGATAGCGAAGTTTTGGATCATTTAAAGCAGCTATTTTTTCATCGATAACTGTGGTTCTACGCTCCTGCTCGGAGCGATTTTTCTGTGGGTAATCTAAGAGCATTCCTTCGATATAAGCATACTTAGCAATATCTGATTTGGGATTTCTATCGAAGGCTTGCAAATAAAGACCTATAGTTTCTTCGATGGGTGCCTTCAACCGAGCACTTATGTCAGCTATTCTTTTTGAGGCATAGGGTACACAGTCAGAGTCTGTGTGCTTGTGATTTAAATATTCAGAGAAAAAGAATCTAGCTGAGCGGTAATCCCCTTTTTGGTACTTTCCCTCGCCTAGATTATAAAGTGCCTCGGGATAAAAGCGCCTCATAATGTTCGACTCTTTTTCGTAGAGCAATTCTAATTTTTTCGTTGAGTCATTTGATTTTTTATCAGACTCTATTTCGATTAGACGCAAAGATGCTCCCGTAGTCAGCCTCGGACTATTACACTTTTGAAGAAGTGCGCTGAAGCTCTTTTTTGCAGCCTCTTTTTCATGGAGTAAAAAGTTGTTTTCCCCAATTCCAAATTGAAAGAAACAACTCAAAGGATGAAAGGGATTTTCGTCTTTGGCTTTCATGAACAAAGCTAGCGATTTTGTATACATTCCATTACTTAACCAAAAAGCGCCTACAGTCGCCTGAATATTTGGAATGAGTTTTGACCGCGGATATAAGAGAAGTGTTTCACGAAGCGCTTTCTCGGCTTCAGGTAAAATGGGCGAATCTTTCTCATCAATACGATCGAAAAGACTTTCGACCCTTAAAAAAGCAACCGCTTCTCGAAGGGGGGAGTCTTCGAACATGCTAGAAAATTCATCAAAACCCTGATCCAACTTTTCCCACTGGCCACGATGAAAAGTTTTTACGAGTTCGTTATACTCGGTACGACCAGGCAAGTCATTCGCTATGGTCGTAAATGTCTCTTTGGCCGTTTCTACCAATGTTTGGCTTTCACAACGTGGATGCTTGATATCAAAAACCTTCAACTGATTCCGCGCCACATCATTTGACGCAGCTATTCCCACGGAGGGAATAGAAGAACAGATTATGGGAAGGATAAAAAAAATGTTTCGGAGCATGACACGCTTCTTATGAGCAAACCTCGTGCCGAATTTCAAAACCTTTTGGAGCGAGAATTTTAAGGCCCCAGCCCCTCGACCGACTGCTCGTTTGGCATGCCGTCAAGTTTTTGTCGTACTTGGAAATTTTTGAGCGGTTTCTAGCCTATTTTTCTTTGAGGTTTTAATGCGAAATTCCGATAACTAAATATAACAAAAACTCAAAATTTTTCATGCAACTAAGGTCGATACAACAAAGCGTTAGAAACCTCTCGCTCTTTTTCGCTCTATTTATTTCGCTACTCCTCGCAAACTGCTCGCTCATCGGGAGTTCAGGTCTAAAAAGGGCGTCCAATGTTTCTTTTTCTGTTCCGGCCCACTGGATAGAAACAGATTCTAACGGAGAGAGCGACCGAGCTTTCAAATTGGAGTCTGGGTCGACGGTCACTTTAACCAGTAGCTGCCAAAATGCGAGAAAAACAAGTTTAGAAAGTTTAACCAAAGATCTTCTCTTGGGTGCAAGAAAAATAAAAATAATCAAACAACAAAAACTCAACATTGCAAATGCAGAGGCTCTTTATTCTCACGTCAATGCGACAGTCGAAGGCCAAGCCTTTCAGCTGCTTTTTGTTGTTACCAAAAAAAATAGCTGTGTTTTTGATTTCAGTTTAGTGAGCCCAAAATCGATCCCACAGCATGAAATTTCAGAGTTTCTTGAGTTTGCAAAGAGCTTCAATTATGGACAAGGCTAAAAAACTTTTTTTTGTTGGTTTCGAGAACTCATGGGTCATTCTCAGAGAATTTCTCGAGTTTTTGGGAGGAAGTGCAAACCTTCTCCACGCTTCCGTTTTAGCGCTCTTTCGCCGACCGTTCTATTTTCGCCTCCTCATCGAACAATGCTATATCCTCGGTGTTAAATCTTCCTCAATCGTTTTCATCACCGCCCTTTCCACTGGAATGGTGATGTCCTTACAGTTTGGTTTTGGTCTAGAAAGGTTCGGCGGCAAACTCTATGTACCCAAAGTGGTTGGACTTTCAATCATGCGAGAGCTGGGACCGGTGTTGAGTTGCCTTATGATTGCAGCTCGAGTCGGTGCAGGTATCGCTGCTGAACTGGGCTCCATGAATGTTACCCAACAAATCGATGCAATTCGCGCGCTGGGAACTGACCCTCTTAAAAGACTTGTTATTCCTCGACTACTTGCCCTATTGATCATGACTCCGCTTCTCACGGTTTTTGCAGATCTGGTTGGAATTTTTGGTGGCATGTTTATTTCAAACGCAGAACTCTTTATTCACCCCGATTTCTACTATCATGAAGCAATTCTTTCACTGAAGACCTCTGACTTCCTTGTCGGAATCATGAAGACAGCTCTTTTTGGATTGTTGATCGCATTAACAGGTTGCTATTACGGCCTAAAAACAGAAGGCGGAACCCAAGGAGTAGGCCAAGCCACTACAAAATCGGTCGTCACTTCATCGCTTTTAATTGTGGTTTCAGATTTTGTGATGACAAAACTATTTTGGATATTTGAAAGAAAATAGACCATGAAAGAATCAGCCACAAAAAGGCCTCTGATCGAGATTCGAGGGATTCACAAAAAATTTGGGTCCAAGACTGTTCACAAGGGTATTGATCTCGATGTTTATGAAGGTGAAGTTTTAGCCCTAATGGGCGGCAGTGGATGTGGGAAAAGCGTACTTCTTAGGATGATCGTGGGTCTTGAAAAACCAGACCGAGGAACTATCCATTTTAATGGACACTCAATCGAAAAGCTTTCCGAGGAGGAGCTCGTTCCCGTCCGGAAGAAGATTGCATATGTTTTTCAGTATGGCGCTCTGTTTGACAGTTTCAGTGTGCGCGAAAACCTTGCATACCCCTTGAGAGAACACACCAATTTCTCAGAAAAGGAAATTGAACAAAAGGTTCTTACAACATTAGACCAATTAGGCCTCAAAGGGACCGAAAATCTTTATCCTTCGGGCTTAAGTGGAGGAATGCAGAGAAGAGTGGGTGTAGCTCGAAGTATTATCATGAATCCAGAAGTTGTTTTGTATGATGAGCCTACAACCGGTCTTGATCCTTTCAATACTGCTCAAATCTTAAAGATAATCTTAAAGCTTAAACAGCAGGGAACAACTTCGGTTTTGGTTACACACGATATGCACGCGATTTTTTCAGTCACTGATCGAGTTGCTTTTTTAAAAGATGGTCAGATTTTGGCACTAGGAACTGCGGAAGAGATCAAAAACAGTAAAGTTAAGGAAGTCAGTAGCTTTATTCATGGGGAAGCATACTAATGGATAAAAAAGTAGCAAACAATGTCATTGTGGGTGTTTTCATATCTCTTGGTCTGATTGCTTTTGTTTTTCTCCTCTTTAATATCGGAGGAGGAAGCAGCCTGTTTTCTTCACAAATAAAACTTATTGGTCGCTTTCCACAAGTTAAAGGCTTGCATCAAGGATCGGAAGTATCTCTTTCGGGCCTTCGGATCGGCGTCGTAAGAGACATCCGAATTTCTGCAGATGGAACAAAAGACCTTATTGTAGAGCTTGCAATCTCAAAAAAGTATGCAAACTCCCTCCGAAAAAATTCTACAGCTATCATAAAAACCCAAGGCGTACTGGGGGACAAATATGTTGAGATCTCAATTGGGTCTGAAGACTCCCCTCTTTTAAAGAGTGGAGACTCAATCTCCTCCGGCGAGCAATCGGACTTTATTACAAAAAGCGGGAACCTCGTCTCAGATGTTTCAAAGTATTTCGATAAAGAGGGAGAGATCACAGTATTGCTTCACAACTTAAATAAACTTTCTTCGAACTTGATAGAGATGACCTCTGAAGCTAAAACGAAGAATGGGCTACTTCACGAGCTTATTTATGGAGCCAGTGGGGCTCAGTTCAGCAAATCAACAACCTCCTTAAGCAGTATTCTGCAAAAAATTGATCAAGGTGAAGGAACGATCGGGGCTCTTATCAATGACCCTTCAGTCTACGAAGATCTCAAGTCTATGATGGGGGGAGCCAAGCGAAGCACTGTTCTGAAATATTTTATGAAGCAGTTTATTGATTCAGGTGACAAAGAAGCAGAAAAAGAAGAAACAAAGCCTAAAAAATAGACACGGTTAAGCTGCGATTTTTAAACCTTTTCGCTTAAGCTTTTCTACTAGGGTTGTTCGGTTTAAGTTGAGTAAGTTGGCCGCTTTGTTTTTATTTCCGTCCGTTTTCTGAAGGGCTTGAATAATCAGCTCATTTTCGAAATCGTTGACAGCTTCATTGAAATCGACTCCTTCATCGGGAAGAGAGACATTAGCAACATAGCGATCAAGCCTAATCTTTTTGAAATGATGAGTAGGAAGATCCTTCATTTCAATGAGCCCTTCGTCTCGTTTTAGCACTACGACTCGCTCAATTAAGTTTTCTAATTCGCGAATGTTACCAGGCCACTGGTATTGCATGAGACATCTCATTGCCTCTTCGGCAATGCCTGTAATCTTTTTTAAATGTATATCAGCAAATTTGTCCATGAACGATTTGACTAGAAGAGGAATATCGCTCTTGCGAGATCTTAAAGGTGGAATATAGATCGGAATCACATTGAGACGATAGAAAAGATCCTCACGAAATCTTTTATCAGCAACAGCTTGTTCTAAATCTTGATTAGTCGCTGCGATGATTCTTGCCTCTAAGCGGAGACTATGAGGACTTCCCACCGGCTCGTAAACTTTGTTTTGAATCGCTCTTAGTATTTTGGCCTGAAGATCAAAGGATAGATCGCTTATTTCATCGAGAAATAAAGTGCCTGAACCAGCAATTTGAAAACGACCATTCCGATTTTGCGTAGCCCCAGTGAACGCTCCCTTCGTGTGTCCGAAAAGTTCGCTTTCAAGGAGATTTCCAGGAATAGCTCCACAGTTTACAGCTACCCAAGGCATTTTTTTCCTTGGGCTTAAATTATGAATAGCTCTGGCAACTACTTCCTTACCTGTTCCACTTTCGCCTGTGATGAGTACTGTGGAATCGGTATCCTTAATACTCATAATCAACTTAAAAATCTCCTGAATCTCAGGATGACGTCCTACAAACTGAGGAAATGGAAAATCAATTTTCTCGTCATGGTTTAAAGTTGGAACAATTCGCCCCAATGTTTCAGTGATATTGTCTATAAAAGTATGGGGCTCAGAGGTTTTGGCCCAGAAGTTCGAGGCCCCAGCTCTCATGCAAGAAACAATGAAAGAACTCTGGTTAACGGAACTTGCAATGATAATTCCCATCTCAGGTCTCTGGCTCTTGATTGAAAATATTTTTTCGATACCCTGAGAGCTCTCAGTTGACCAAATACACAAATGAAATAACTGCTTTTCAATTAAATTTCTGGCTTCGGTCTCATCGCTACAGGCAAAAACCCAAAAATTGTGGTTCTCCAAAAGCCCACGGTAAGTTGCTAGAAGCTCTGGGTTGGGCTCGTAAATGAGAATACGGTTCATTCCAAATCCTTTCGCCTAGTCAGCGAGAACAAGTGCCAAAAACCTGACAGTCAAAACCTTGGCTCTTATCGGAAAAACTAGCTCACACTGCACGTTAGCTTAAGCTCTTTCCGTAAGACCTCTTTTTTTTGGGATTAATAATCGATGAGTAACTAGTATTATTTTAGGAAAACTGAGAAGTTTTGTCAACGAATTGACAGTGGGGGACCTGCTTTTACGCGACTTGGTGAATCTTTTTCAATTGAGCAAACTCATAGATTTTTTTAGCTACAAAAATCTCAAACAACGCTTCATCTAACTTCCCTGACTTGACCTCTTCGTAAAGAATTTCAACAGCTTTCTCGATAGGTACCGAATCTTTGTACCATCTATCGCGAGCCGTCAGAGCATCGAAAATATCAGCAATGGTCATGATTTTCGATTGTAAGGGGATTTCATGAGACACTAGTTTTCTTGGATACCCCGTTCCATCCAGCTTCTCGTGGTGACAATACGCTATCTCGGTTAGGTTTTTGAAATCCCGCGTCCAAGGAATCATCTTCAAAAACTGATAAGTATGTTTCACATGCGATTCAATCTCTAATCGTTCGTCATCGGTAAGAGTGCCTTGGCTGATTGACAAGGCTTCGTATTCGTCGTCAGTCAATAAGGCAATTTTTTCTCCGTCAGGCAAAATCAATTGCTCTCTCCGTATTTTCTCCAGAGCCTCAACCGTTTCATGTTTCAAAACAGTGGGGTTGTTTGAGGTTTCGATAATTCTCCAGTATTCATCGAGTTCCTGAATTCTTTTTTCATAGTCAGTTTCGATGAGGTTTGGGTTGGTATTTCCACTGCGTATTTTTTTCTCGAGCGCATGAATTTTGATAGCGGCTTTACATATTTTAAGTCGCTCCGCGATTCCCTTGAGCTGCCAACTATGTAATTTCTTGGCTTTGGTTAAAATTTCTTCTCTTACTCCAATTTTCCCAAAGTCATGTAACATCGCCGCGTACTCAAGCTCTCTAATCTCTTCGTCACGAAATTTAACAAGCCGATAAGTCCCGACTTCACTCTCGGTTACAGCTCTTGCTAAACCGACCGACATTTTCGCTACTCGCTCCGAGTGACCACCAGTGCTGATGTCTCGTGCTTCAATAGCTTTCACAGACGCACGAACAAAGCCCTCGAAAAGGCCGTGCACGTCCGCATAGAAAACAACATTTTCCATGCAAATTCCTACTTGGGTCGAAAAGGCCGTCCATAGAACTTCATCTTCAAAATCGAATTGGGTTTTACGTTGATTGGCTGTTTCACCCTGATCATTACGATAGACAAGTTGAAGAACGCCTTCGATTTCAGCTCGACTGTTTTTCAGGGGAATAGTGACAATCGAATCTACAGACTCAGTATTTGGATAGTCACAACTCGGATTATAACCACCGCGGCGAATACTTTTTACATTTTCAAAATGAAAGACAGCATGAATTTTTCCAGTCTGCACCACATGGCCACAAATACTATTTTCATCAACTACGACTCTCCTTCGATCAATAATAATATCTGAATGCAAATCGGTTGTGAGCCGTGGAACAAAATAGTTTTCTCCATCTTGTTCTTTCAAAACGTAGAGAGTCCCCGCAAAGCCCCCAGAAAACTCAACACCTTTCAGAAGAATTTTCTCAAAGAGTTTGTCAGCGTTTTTTTCCTCGGAAAGCTCTGTAAAAATACTATTTAATTTCTCAAGAGACTTGACTCCAATTTTACTAGTTCCACCCGCTGGGACGTTCTGAGCTCGGATGTTTTTCAACAAGAAATAGTCGAGATTTCCTTTCGCTTCTTTTTCGCTCATGATATCGACGACATGATTGGGTAGTCCTTGACGTTTAAGAAATTCTTTAGGATCTTTTGAAACGAGAAGCACTCCAAAAGCAAAGTGAGGGAAAGTCTCTTTCTTTAAATTCAATAACTGCAGACTACGGGTTAACTCATCTTCACCGACAACGAGCAAAAGTCTCAGTTGCTCAGAAACGGCTCTATCAGCACAGGCATTTAATTGATCAAGGGACTGAATCTTTGAGTGGATCCAATTGGATGGAGGGGAAACTTTCCTACACAGCTCACCCTCGCTGATTACACAAAATGTTTGACGCACCAAGCCTTCGAACGCTGTAGACATAGCAGAGATCCTCTACATCTCTTCGGATTTTTTACGCTGAAACTGAAATAGGTTTTCTTTGAATCAGAGAGCTAGCGAGTATATTATTTTCAAGTCTGAGGAGATATTTCGCCATGCCCCAAAATGCTCAAAATATTCTAGATGAAGTCAAAAACAACGAAGCCACTCACGTGAAAGTCGCCGTCACCGACATTGATGGAATTTTGCGAGGAAAATACATTTTAAAAGAGAAATTCTTCTCAGCTGTTGAGAGCTCTTTTGGTTTCTGTAACGTCATTTTTGGTTGGGACAGTACTGACGTCTGCTACGACAACTCAAAATACACTGGCTGGCACTCGGGCTATCCCGATGCTGAAGCCAAGCTTGATCTTTCAACCTATCGAACCATTCCGTGGGATAAAAACACCCCTTTCTTCCTTGGAGATTTCGAAGATGGCAAAGGCAACCCTCTTGAGATTTGCCCTAGGCA
>DDPO01000021.1:0-20143 GCA_002342225.1 Bdellovibrionaceae bacterium UBA2466
CACTCAAAGGGTGCAGGTAATAATTTTTCCGTCAATACTGTGACGCTTCTTTTGAGGGTCTGACGCCCTTTGATTGCAATTCCCCTTCATTAAGCACTGAACAAGTGGCACTGCCGTTGCACTGGAGTGGCATGTCACCGAAAAATTGAAGGGGGATCGTATGGCCGAAGCTTCTGCCCAGAAGAAAGCACCTGAAACCAAAAAAAGCGAAGAGAATCACAAAGAGAAGCCTAAGTTAGCAGTAGCTCCAGAGGGAACGACTGACGCAACTGCTAAGCCCAAAAGGGATTGGCTTACTTTATCCATCCTCGTTGTATCTGTTCTAAACGTCGCTTTGCTCGTGACGATGGGGCTGGTCGTGAGCCAAATGTCGTCAAAAATGAAAGAGGTTCAAGAGAAGACTGCAGCTATCATTGATGCTGCAAATGCTGAGGAAAAAGAGAGAGAGCAGGCGAGAGAGAAAAAGAAAAAGCTTGAAGCGAAGCTAATTGGGAGAGACCTGGAAGTCCCCAGTCAAGGTACCCTTTATCCGCTGGATAGTTTTCTGGTAAATATTACAAGTGATCA
Source organism: Bdellovibrionaceae bacterium UBA2466 (assembly GCA_002342225.1). Lineage (GTDB taxonomy): Bacteria > Bdellovibrionota > FAC87 > UBA2466 > UBA2466 > UBA2466. The sequence goes on from DDPO01000021.1 coordinate 568, forward strand.
AGGATCGAAATTTCTTCAGACTCAGCTAGAGCTCGAGCTCAGTGATCCTTCCGTAGAAGAAGAACTGAATAAAAAGAGAGCAGCTCTTAGAGATGCTATTATTGTTCTTCTTTCGAGCAAAAGTTACAAAGAACTACGAGAACCAACCGGTATCAAAAATTTAAGAGCGGAGGTTCAGAAAGCGCTTAATGGACTTTTGACTACTGGCCTAGTGAAAGAAGTGTTCTTTACCCAATTCCACTTTAACTAAGGTAGAAAAAAATGGCTGAAGTACTTTCTCAGAATGAAATTGAGGCTTTGTTAACTGCTGTTTCCGATGGAAAAGTTGCAGCTACTGATCCCAATTCGAAATCAGCAACTGAACCTGATTCAAAAAAGTATGCAAAGTACGATCTGTTCTCTCAAGATAAAATCCTGAAGGGAAAACTCGTAGCTTTCAAGGGAATTCATGATCGTTTTGCTAATTTGTTCAGATTTAGCCTCGGGCACTCCCTAAAAAAGAATATAGCAGTCAAAGTAGTTAATACTGAGTTTGTGAAGTTGGGAGAATATGTTCGAACTCTAGGCCAACCTGCAAATCTGAGTATTTTCGAAAATGAAGAGCTCAAAGCCCCTATGGTTCTGGTGGCAAAACCATCTTTCGTTTACACTTTGATCGATGCCTACTTTGGTGGAGCAGAACGACCCTATAATCGACAGATTCAAGTCAACCAATTCACTGCTATCGAAAAAGATGTAGTAAAAAGATTTGTTTTGAAAGCCATTCATGATCTAGAGCAGTCTTGGAAGCTCAACTACCCCATGAAGTTTCAGTACCAGCGTTCCGAAAGTAATGGTGAATTTTTAGGTTCGATTGGTCTCGGCGACGCAGTGGCGATTGTTCGTTTCCAAGTTGAAGTAGAAGCTCTATCGGGTGAATTAGATTTGATTATTCAGCTGAGCCCTCTTGATGCAATTGCACACAATTTGAGCGTCAATATTACTGGTCAAGTTCCAGGTGAGGAAGAAGCTTGGAAAGAGCATTGGCTCAAAGAGTTGATGGATATGGATTTTGAGATACGGGGAATTCTTGGACAGACTGAAAAATCGCTCACAGAAATTCGACAAATGAAGGTTGGAGATGTTTTGGTTCTTGGACAAGATGCAGTCTCTCCGATCCCCTTGCTCATTCAAGAAGTTCCAAAGTTTAAGGGTATGATCGGAGTTTTTCGAGGCAATAATGCCGTAAGATTAACCAAAGATTTATCAAAAGAAACAGAGGAGTCGAACGATGGCAAATGAAGGCGCTAAAAACAGCAATGAACAAAATGTAAAACCTGAGGAAACAGTTGCGCAGCCTGAACTAAAACTTCATGTAAATCCTCAGTCAAACGAAGGTGAGCATTCGTTAGATTTGATTCTCGACATTCCACTAAAAGTGAGTGTGGAACTTGGACGAACAAAAATCCTTGTGCAGGATCTTTTGAAACTTCATAAAGGGAGTGTGATTGAACTCACTAAATTAGCAGGTGAGCCCCTTGAAGTTTTAGTAAATGATAAAGTCGTTGCAAAAGGAGAGGTCATCGTAGTGAACGAAAAGTTCGGTTTAAGACTTACTGATATTGTGAGTCATGCTCAAAGAATTCGTCAATTAGGAGAATCGAAGTGAAATACATAGGCTTGCTTTTGATGGTCAGTGCATTAGGTTTTGGAATTGAGATCTCCTCCGTAAAAGTGGGGGGAGATTCTCAAGCCACAGTGGAATTTGTGGGCAGTGGAAACAAAACGGTCCCAAGTTACAAAATCAATGGAAACACTATTGAAGTCTCCTTTAATAATTCTGCTTTGAACTCGGCTCACCAAGGCAAGCTCGATGTCAATTCACCTCATGCGCTTGTTCAGAGAGTAAGTCTTTTCGAGGCCGAAGGGAAACAGGTTAAAGCGATTATCGTTGTGAACGGAAGCCTTGAAGGACTAAAAAATCGAATCTCTGTTTCCGAAAATGGAACGGGTCCCGCACTCAAAATAGACTATCCGAAAGTCGGTAATTCCACGCTCGATCTTCTTAAAGAGGAGCAAACCCCTCTACAAGACTTGAGAAGTGAGGCTAAAAAAGAATCTCGAGGATTTCAGTGGGTACAGCTTATACTTTTCCTTGTCGTGGTCGTAGGAGCTGGAGCTTCGACATTTTTTGTCGTCAAATTTGCAAAAGCAAAAGGGAATTGGGGTGGAAGTCGCAAATATTTGATTGAACAACTAAGTTACGTTCCTGTTGGTGGCACAAAAAGCGGAGTGGCACTAGTAAAAGTTGGAAGTGATTTTATTCTGTTAGGCGTCACACCAAATCAAGTTAACTTCCTGTCAAATTTACCTAAGCTTTCAGCTCAGTACGAGGAAGAGTCGAGTTTCGAAAAAACTGCATTTAGTGAAGCTGTCAAAGAGCAAATTCGAGGAAATAAACTCACAGTATGAATCTATCATTCTTTATTTTTAAAATTCTAAGTTCAGTTGCCTTTGCAGCACCCAAAGCTGATGGGGGACTTCTGCCTCCTCTCCAGCTATCTATGGGGGCTGCAAATAATCCCGAACAGGTCGCAACAGTTCTAAAAATTGTTGCAATGTTAACGATTCTTTCGTTAGCACCCTCGCTCCTAATCATGATGACCTCATTTGTGAGAATCGTGATAGTCCTTTCCTTTCTGAGGCAAGCCATCGGAACGCAAGTTCTTCCACCGAATCAGCTGATTATTGGTTTAGCTCTATTTTTAACTTCGTTCATTATGGCTCCGGTTTGGAAAGGGATTCATCAAGAAGCACTTGTTCCCTATCTTGATAACAAAATTAGCCAATCTGATGCTCTTACCTATACCGAAGGTGCTATACGGAAATTTATGTTTAAACAGACTCGTGATAAGGATCTTGGACTATTTATAAAGTTATCTAATATCTCTTTACCCTCAAAAAGGGCCGATGTTCCGACCTATCTATTGATTCCTGCTTTTATGATTTCGGAGTTGAAAACAGCCTTTTTAATAGGCTTCATGATCTACATTCCATTTTTAGTTTTAGATATGGTTGTTGCCAGTGTCCTCATGGCTATGGGGATGATGATGCTTCCCCCCGTTGTCATTTCATTACCATTTAAACTGATTCTCTTTGTGCTGGTAGATGGGTGGCAACTCATTATCGGCTCATTAGTGAAAAGCTTTGGATAATTTATGCAAACTGAGCAAATTTTAGATATTACTCGGCAAGCAATGAGAGTTGCGGTGCTTTTATCAGCGCCGCTCCTATTGTTTGGTTTAGTAGTCGGTGTGCTGATGAATGTTCTACAGGCCGTTACCCAAATCACTGAGACGACACTCGCCGTGGTTCCTAAAATGGCTGCGATGCTTTTGGCTTTGATAGTATTTTCTCCTTGGATGCTTGATGTGCTGGTGGATTTCACCACCCAGCTATTTGAAAGTATCCCAAGCTTAATCCGATAAATATCATGACAGCACTCTATCCCAATAACTGGATGGCCTATCTGGGCGTGTTTTTAGTGTTCGTTCGAGTGCTCGGTTTTTTCATGCTCGTTCCAGGCTTTTCTCATAAAACAATTCCAGTGAATGTTCGAGTATTTCTTTGCTTATCCCTCTCGCTAGCATTCTATCCCTTGGTTAAGAACGCTATTGGGGGAGTTCCAGACACTTGGGGAGGGATTTTTATGATCGCTCTGAAAGAGACCGGTGTCGGTTTATTGATGGGATTTATCTGTTATTTGACTTACGAAGCCATACACCTAGCCGCTCAGATTATTGGATATCAGATGGGTTTTGGAACAGCAGGGCTTATTGATCCAGCTAACCACAGCAATGAGTCTCTTCTCGTTCCTCTTCATAGTTGGCTTGCACTGCTCGTTCTTTTTACCACTGACTTACATCACTATTTGTTGAAGTTGTTCTTAATGAGTTATGTGAGCACCCAGAAATTACAAGTTGTCAGTTTTACGAATGAGGAAACATTCCGTTTAGTAGTTCAGGTTGCTGGCAATCTCTTTGTTCTGGCCATTCAGATGGGAGCACCTTTCACTCTTTTAATCCTTGCATGTAACGTCGTGATGGGTGTGTTGTCTCGACTCATGCCACAGCTCAACGTGATGCTGTTTAGTTTCCCTGTAACTATATTACTTGGATTTTGTGCGCTCTATTTATTAGCGCCTGACATTTTAGACTATATGGAAAATTTACTAAACTTAATGGGCGAAAACTGTATTTCACTTCTAAAAACACTTTAATCTATCGTTTATGGCTATTTTTGACGACTCAAATGATGAACGTACCGAAACGGCGACCCCGTATCGGCGTGAGGAATTTAGAAAGCAAGGCACTGTTGCAATGAGCCGTGAAGTGCTTTCGGTCCTTATGATGGGAGCTGTGGCTTTTGCTATTTACGGAAGTAGTCACTCTCTTCTCAAACAATTTGGCGAGTTAGCGCACCAATATTTTGGATTTTTTATTAAGGGGGAATTTGAGAAAACACAATTGCTTGAAATGCGATGGGGTATCTTCAAGTCGCTTCTCATCATGGTTTTCCCCATTGTTGCAACGGCCATGGTAGCGGGAATTATCTCTTCAGTTGCGCAGGTTGGATTTTACATTACTACTGAGCCCTTAATGCCCAAGTGGGATCGTTTGAATCCCATTAATGGTTTTCAGAGAATGTTTTCGGGACAGGGCCTTATCGAAGTTGTCAAAGCGTTGATCAAAATAGCAATCGCGGGTTGGGTGGTGTGGAAATTTATTAAATCAGAAGCCCCCCAAGTGGGCGCTCTCTATCAAAAAAACACGCTGGAAATTGTGACACTCACAATGACTTCCTGTGGAAAACTTATGGTGAGTCTGCTGCTGTTCCTAGCAGTCATTGCGGGGCTAGACTATGCCTTTCAAAGATTCCAGCTTGAAAAGAAAATGAAAATGACCCGTCGAGAAGCGAAAGAGGAATTTAAGCTTCGTGAGGGGGATCCGTTAATCAAGTCGCGCATCAAAAGCATTCAAAGAAAAATAGCTAGCCGAAGAATGATGGAGTCAGTCCCGAAATCTACAGTGATTGTAACTAACCCAACTCATCTTGCAGTTGCACTCCAATATGAATCAGGAATGCAAGCCCCAAAAGTAGTGGCTAAAGGAGCGGGCTTTGTTGCGGATAAGATCAAGGAAATTGCAAGAGCTAATAAAATTCCAATTGTCGAGAACAAGCCGCTAGCCAGGAATATGTTTAAAAATATTCCGATTGGACAATTTATTCCAAGAGAACTCTATAAGGCCGTGGCTGAAGTTCTATCTTATGTTTATAAGCTGCGAGGAATCGTGCGGGGCGCAGCCTAGAAATTTAGAAGGGAATGCAAATGAACGATAAAAAAGGCTTCGACTTTTCAAAGCTGATGCAACACACCGATCTTATCGTTGCATTAGGCGTGCTTGGTATCCTTGTCGTTATGATTCTTCCGATTCCTGCATTCTTGATGGATCTTTTTATCGTAACCAACATAACTGTTGCGATAGCCATTCTCCTCGTTTCGGTTTATGCAGGTAAGCCACTTGATTTTTCTGTTTTCCCAACGGTGTTATTGTTTGCAACACTGTTTCGACTTGCTCTTAATATCGCTAGTATTCGTCTTATTCTAGTTCACGGACACGAGGGAACCGCAGCTGCTGGCCACATTATTGAGACTTTTGGTGAGTTTGTCGTTGGGGGTAGTTATATCGTTGGAGCTGTGGTCTTTATTCTTCTCGTTGTTATTAATTTCGTGGTGATTACAAAAGGTTCAGGCCGCGTCGCCGAAGTTGCAGCTCGATTTATTTTAGATTCGATGCCAGGAAAGCAAATGAGCATTGATGCTGATCTTAATGCGGGTCTTATCAATGAAGAGCAGGCACGCGAGCGAAGAAGAAAAGTTGAACAGGAAGCAGATTTTTACGGAGCCATGGATGGTGCCAGCAAATTCGTACGTGGAGATGCTATTGCCGGGATTTTAATTACTTTGATTAACGTGATTGGTGGTTTCGCGATTGGCGTATTCCAAAAAGGGTTAGCGCTCGATAAAGCCGCTCAGCTATACACTTTAATGACCATTGGTGACGGCTTAGTTACACAAATCCCTTCGCTCATTATTTCCACAGCCTCGGGTATTATTGTCACTCGTGCAGCGTCGGGTAGTAATTTATCCAAAGAAGTTGCCAAACAGATTTTGATGCAGCCCCGGGCTATGTCGATTACTTCGGGAATTCTCTTCCTTTTGGGACTTATCCCTGGTCTTCCAGCAGGGCCTTTTTTCCTCCTTGCAATCGTACTTGCGACAGCGTCTTGGGCAGTTCGTAATCATGAAAAAGTTCAGAAAGAGAAAAAAGAGAAAGAGACGAAGAAAGCTGCTGAAGTACAAGCTATTGAAACCAACGTTCCACCGGAAGTTGATATTCTTGAGCTCCAAGTAGGGTATGGTCTCGTTAACATTGTTGAGGGCGAAAATAAGAGCGATCTGATTGATCGTATCTTCGGTATTCGAAAAGAGTTCGCAAAGGATTTAGGAATTATTGTTCCTAAAGTTAGAATCAAAGATAATTTGGAGCTACAACCTAACGAGTATTCACTTCTCATTAAAGGGATCTCAGTTGGCAGTGGCGAGCTGATGCCTGGATATGTTTTGGCGATGGATCCGGGGGATATCAAAGAGCCCATCGGTGGAATTGAAACCAAAGAACCTGTATTTGGTTTGCCGGCCATTTGGATTCCACTAAGCCAAAAAGAGAAAGCCCAAATGCTAGGCTACACAGTGGTTGATGGTTCAACTGTGATTGCAACTCATCTTTCAGAAATTATCCGTACACATTCTTCTGAGTTGATCGGTCGCCAAGAATTGCAAGGGCTTATCGATAATCTTGCAAAAACACATCCTAAAGTAGTTGAGGAGCTTATCCCAACCATATTACCTCTTGGAACCGTTTTAAAAGTCTGTCAGGGGCTCTTGAGGGAACAGGTTCCCATTCGCGATATGTTAACAGTCATGGAGACTTTGGCTAATTACGGTCCGAGTTACAAAGATCCAGAAGTCTTAATTGAGTTTGTAAGAACAGCTTTAGCTCGAACGATCACACATCGATTGCTCAGTAATTCAGGTGAGCTTGAAGTGATGCATTTACAGCCGAAGACCGAAGAAATGCTTATTCGTGCTTATCAGAAAGCCGAAGGAGGAGGAAATCTCAATCTGGAAGCAGGTTTTTTCGAACGCTTAGTCTCCAGTATTCAGAAAGAGATTGAAGATACCGTTTTTTCAAACGGCTATCCTGTTCTACTCTGCCATCCTCTAGTGAGGTCAAGTTTTAAAAAGATGGTCAGTCGATTCATCCCTAATTTGACCATTATTTCAGCAAATGAAATTTCAAATAGCGCAAAAGTAAAATTCGTTGCAACTGTGGAGGCATAATATGTTTGTTAAAAAATTTGAAGCACCATCGTTAGAAGATGCTTTGAAGTTGATTAAGACCGAAATGGGGCCTGAAGCCTTAATTTTGTCTACACAGGAAAAACGTTCAGGAAAGCTTTTCAGTAGACGGTTGGTTGAAGTGACAGCAGCATGTGAAAAGAAACAGCCTTCCAAATCGACAAAATCAAAAACCTACTCCGCTCAGTTAAGTAAAACGCCTTTGGAAGAGGTGTTTCCACAACAAGATGTTAAGTCCAAGACCAAGCCCGCCAAATATATTGAGATTGATTCACATAACCTAGATAAAGCAGAAAAAAACTACGTAGTTCGGCAACAAAATGAGCTGTCCAAATTCGAAGCTGGGTTTAAAACATTGGGTATTTCAGAGGACAGGGCACTCGATTTATCTAAAAAGATGAATTCCGATTTTTCAAAAAGTGACTTAAGCGATCCTGATTTGCTTTATAAAGCTAAAGTGAAGCTTTTGAGTCAGGGAGTACGAACTTTGACTCCTGCCGAATTTTTCAAAAAAAGATCCTGGGTGCCTGTTGGTGTAGCGGGTGCGGGGAAAACAACACTTTTAGTGAAACTAGCCCTTGCTGCAAAGGACTATGAAAAAAGTGTTTCCCTAATTAGCCTAGATAGCCGCAAATTTTCAGGACGAAGTGAGCTTGCTGGTTATGCCAAGCTCATCAAAGTTCCTTTCTTTTGTGAGATTAATCAATCCAATGCTGAAAAAATGCGACTCATCGATTCCCCAGCTTTGAGTCTAAATGGTGAAAGCAATACATCGCTGGAAAAGGCATGTGTCGAGAGGTCTCCTCTTTTAGTATTGGATGCTTCATCTCGATTTTCAGAGTTAATGAGGCAAGTGGATTACGCAATGAAATTTCATCCCGAAGCAATCTGTTTTACCAAATGTGATAATGTTGAGGAGAGAGGAGTGATTTATGATGTTTTAAAAAGCACTCAACTTCCCCTCGTAGGGTTATCACTTTCATCCTCGTTCAAAACCAAGTTCAAATTCCTCACTCCCGTTGAGCTTGCTGCCTATATCGCAAAGGACTAAGAAACTATGACAAAAGTGATTTCATACTCAAGTGGTAAAGGTGGCGTTGGAAAAACCAGTTTTGTTGCCAATATGGGGGTCCTCTGGTCTCAACAAGGAAAGAAAGTTCTCATTGTCGACGGAGATTGGAGTTTAGGTAAGATGGCTCTTACGTTAGGCGTGAAACCCCAGTGGGCTATCAATGATGTTCTTGACGGTAAAATTGCTCTAAGAGAAGCCGTTCAGGGAGTCACTTCGCATTTGTCTCTGTTGGCTTCCCCCTCAGGTTTGGTCGGCTACGAGGAACTGTCAGAGTCCCATCGAAATCAACTTTATTATGAACTAGATACTCTAAAAGAAGACTATGACCTGATACTCATCGACCATTCCTCAGGAGTTCATTGGGGAGTGATTCAATTTGCTGCGGCAGCCCATCAACATGTGATCGTAACTACGGCTGAACCTACGAGTTACATGGATGCTTATGCTATAATGAAAATACTATCGCAGAGATTTAAGGTCAGAAACTTCCAGTTGATTGTTGCTATGAGTCAGAATCTTTCTGAGACCCAAAAGATCATCGAAAGATTCGTCGATATCACGCAAAGTCACTTGGATGTTAGGGTTCTTGAGATTGGTCATTTTTCTTTTGAACCTAAATTGGCCGAAGCTCTGAGACATCAAAAGCCAGTTGTATCGCTGTACCCAAATTTAGCTTTTACCGAGCAACTTTTAGGAGTGTGTAAAACTCTCGAAAGGTTGCCTTGTGAAAAGGGAAGCGGACTCAAGTTTTTTTACTCCGGTAACATCAACTCCATAGCAACGAGATAATTATGGCGCCTAGTCTAAAGAAATACAAAAGTGGTAAAAAAATCGATCGACGTACTAAGGAAAAGCTGATCCTCGAGTATGCGCCATTGATTAAATTCATCGCTCAGAAAATAGCGGTTCGACTTCCATCGAATATCGAATTTGATGACTTGGTTTCGAGTGGGGTGATTGGACTTATGGATGCTATCGATAAATATGATCCGACTCGAGACAACAAGTTTAAAACTTACGCTGAATTTAGGATCCGCGGAGCTATTTTGGATGAGTTAAGGGCGCAGGACTGGGTACCACGGTCTGTCCGTGAGAAAGCTAAACAGCTAGAAAGAGCCCACGCAAAGCTGGAGCAGCAGTTAGGACGTTTCCCTAATGAAGATGAAATTACAGAAGAATTAAAAATCACAAAAGAGGAATACTTTGATCTGCTTAATCAGGTTAAATCGGTTTCAATTTTGAGTCTTGATGAAGCCGGGAGTTTCAATTCCAGCGACCGAAAAAGTATTATGAGCCTGTTGGAAAGCTGCAAAATTCCAAGCCCGCTTGCGCAATTAAATCTAAAAACGGTCAAAGGTATTGTCACTGAAGCCATTGAAAGCTTGCCTGAGAAGCAACGGTTAGTGCTTAGTCTTTACTATTACGAAGACCTCAATTTGAAAGAGATAGGAGAGGTCCTTGAAGTGACGGAGAGCCGTGTTTCTCAGCTCCATACGCAGGCTATTCTATGGTTGCGTCGAAAATTGAAAAATCACTTTGACGAAGAATCCCAAGAGGTGTGAAGTAACAACAGTGGAACCTGAAATTAATGAATTTTTAGATTATCTAGTCAGCGAGAGAGGTCTCTCCACAAACACTTCTCTAGCGTACTCTCAAGATCTAGAGCAATTTAGTCGTTTTTGTGTTCTGTATAAGCGTCCGGTTACGAATGCTTCTCAAAAAGATCTCAGAGATTTTGTTGCCTTCCTTAGAAAACAAGAACTCACTCCTCGATCCATAGCTAGAAAAATATCAACCCTGAAGCAGTTTTTTAAATTTTTGCTTCGTGAAAATAAAATACAAAGCGATCCCGCAGATTTGTTAATGATTATACAAAAAAGTAAGCGTCTCCCAAAGCATTTGACAATAGAGGAAGTCTTTCGTTTGATCGCAGCCGCTAAAGGGGACACCGAGTCTGAAATTCGAGACAGGGCTCTTCTTGAGATGTGGTATGCCACAGGTGCTAGGGTATCGGAGCTTGCTCAACTTTCGGTGAGTCAGATTGATTTCGATGAAAAAGTTGTAAAAATTCGAGGTAAGGGAGGTCGAGAGAGAATAGTTCCCCTATCAGAGGATGCGGTGGCTTGGGGTAAGAAATACCGTGATGTACGACATCAATGGCTAATCCAGCATGAGCTCAAGGACTCTAAAACATTTTATCTTACACGACTGGGCAAAGCATTTAGTCGCCAAGGCATTTGGAAACTGGTCAAAAAATATGCAAAACAGGCCAATATCAATCGAAAAGTATGGCCGCACATGATTCGACATTCTTTTGCCACTCATGTTCTAAGAGGTGGGGCTGATTTAAGAGCCGTTCAAGAGTTGTTGGGTCATAAATCAATTTCGACTACTGAAGTGTACACTCATTTAGCCATCGAGAATCTTAGAACCATGCAGTTAAAGTATCACCCGAGAGACTAGATCAGTTTTTTTTATTTCAAAATAAGGAGCTTTTATGAAAAGTGCGGTTTTATTATCTTTCGTGTTTTTATTGCTAACTGGTTGTTTAAAACAAAAATATCCAACGGGTACAAGCAGCGCGCAAAGTAATACAATTCGAGGTGCTATTGTAATGCGAGATTGGCATGGTAAAGCACTAGAAAAACCAGAAGCTCACGTTCTAGCCCAGTTTTTAAAGTCTTCAGATAGTCGTACTATTCAAAGCTCAGGATTGAAACGTCCTCTTTTAGCTCGTGAAAAAAGAGAGCCTAATCAAACCACTCAGTGTGAAATTATTCGTGAGCCCAAAAAAAACTCTGTGAGAGATGAAGTTGAACAGATGTTGAGTGTGGGTAAAATTCTTTTTGGAACGAACAGCAATGATTTGTCTGCCCTTACGGAGGGAAATAACCACTTGTATTCACTCTCGCTTCCATCTAATTTTCAATCCGGAATTTATTTGGCTTCGATTGAGGGGACCACGATGACTCCGGCTTTTGCTGTGAAAATGTCTATGCCTGAAAGAATGGACAATGTTTTAGTGGCTGGTCAAGATTTTGAAACTTCAGCAACGGCTTTTCGAAAAGATGAACCACTTCGTTTATCGTGGGATGCTCCTCAAGGCGATTTCGATCTTAAAATCAATCAGATGGAACTCGAAGTAATCTCAGAAAATGATAAAGAAACCATTACACTTGTTTGTGCTGCAATGGAAAAAGATTTACTTTCTTCGAACCGAGCGGCCGATTGGGAGATTCCCACCAACTATTTGCAAGCTCTCAATGCAACACCAAATGGGCTAGTTATTTTAAAACGAGGTCAGTGGATGAGAGCCTCTAGCCCTGAGATTGGTGTTGTAAGCTTTGAGGGCGTTCGAATCTACGCAACATCCGCTTTGATTGCTGAATAGTCGCCGCTAGTTCTCCACAGTTTCAGGAGCTGATTTCGCTCGTTTTTTGGCGGAGAATAACTCGTTGTCAATCGAAGCCGATTTTTTTAGCCCTTCCTGCCACGAGGTCATAAGAGCATTTCTCATTGAAGAAACAAGTTTGCTCTCACTTGCTTCTTTGTTTTTTTCAAGATCGGTAGATTTGGGTGGCTCGAATGAGATCAATTTCACAACATAAAAGTGGTCCTGATGATAAAACAGCTTTTTGGATTGGGGTGATGCTTTAGATAACTCTCCCACTCCGTCAAGCATAGAATCAACAGCCCCGATTCCCGGGATGTTACCTTCAGCCAAGTTGAACGCTCCGGTTTTTTTGAAATCGATTTTCCACTTTTTTAGTTCGCTATCGGCCGGTTTTCCATCGGCAAGTAACTGTTCTAGAGATTTTCTTTTCTCAGTTGCCCAATTGTTTTTCCGTTGTTCTTTGATCAACTTTTCAGCGATGATTGTGGTCACAGAATCCAACGTTTTTACTTTGGATTCTTTTTTGTTTTCTAACTTGAGAATAAAATAGCCGAACTGGGTCTCGATGAGAGGAGAGACTTCTCCCATGCTGAGCTTGTCTAGCGCTTCTTCAAGAGGTTTTTCTAAAGTTCCTCGATTGATCCATCCTGCTTTTCCTCCCTTTGAGGCAAATTCGTCGTCTGATTTTGATTTTGCAACAGTTTCAAAGTTGGCCGCAGTCACCTCTTTTTTAATTTCCTCCGCCTTTTTTCGGGCTGCAGATTTCACAGTTTCAGAAGCCTCAAATGGAATACCCACTCTGATTTTTCTAATTTCAACAGCTGCAGGTTCAGTAAATTCACTCAAGTGGGAATCGTAGTAGCTTCTAATATCCTCTTGAGATTTCTTTGAATAATCTTCAATTTCGTTTTTCGTGACCTCGGTTTTTGGAGCAAGAGAGTTAAAATCAATTTTCGCATAAGCCAGTTCCACTTTAGCTTGAGAAGAAGCTAAGTCTCGTTTCAGTTGCTCTGGCGTGGGTCGCACTCGGTCCAACAAGTAGGTCACCCATCGGTTGGTCTCCATGTCTTTCCGCATTCTGCTTTCTTCAAGGCCACGATTTGGCAATTTGAGATATTGCTCCGAGTCAAACTTTCCATTGCGTTGAAAATAGGGATTGGTCCGAATTTGGGCTGCGAGTTCGCTGTCGGTTACTAGAATTCCTCGTTTGACGGCCTGTTGGGCAAGCAATCTGTATTGAATCAATTCGTCGAGAGTGGATTCCGGTACTCGAAAAGCTGACAATAATCTCTCGTCGTACTGGCCNNCTCTCGTCGTACTGACCGCCGAGCATCTGTTGATATTGGGCGATTTTATACTGCAACCGTTGTTGGAAATCCCTTTGAGTAATAGCTTCTCCGTTGACCCAAGCTACGACTGACTCTCCCTGGCTGCTGCCGGACATTTTTCCCGAGCCGTAGACGAAAATCATGACTCCGATAATTGCGAATAGCATGAGAGAGTAGAAGAGGTTTTCTTTTTTTTGGCGAATGGTTTCTAGCATAGAGCGTTTAAGATCCTTCGTTTATAAAAAAATATAATTTAGTCCAAAACACAATTAGTCAAATCCGTTCAAATGTGTTAAAAATTCTTCAATTACATTAAGGTGATCAATCATTAAAATCAAGTAACGTTGGCCACAGGAAGAAAATATTATGTCATGGCGCTCCTATCGGGGGTGACGTGTATCGTGGCTTTGTACGTTCATGTACACCGACAAGGTCGAACCACTTGGATCGACAAGGGGCTAATTTCTGTAACGGGGGGATTACAGTCCTTCGTTTCAAATTTCGGCCAAGGGATCAAAGGTTTAGTCGACCATTATTTTCTATTAGTAAATGCCAAAAAGCGGAATGAAGAGCTTGAGAGCGAAGTGGGACTGTTGCGGAGTCGCGTAATTGCCCAGGACGAGATCCTGATTGAGAATAAAAGACTTCAAGAACAACTGAGCTTTAAATCGAAGGACAAAGAACAGCTGCTGTCTGCGAGGGTCGTTGCTCACGATGTTTCCCCGGATTTCTTGGGTATTCGCATCGACCGAGGATCCAACGACGGAGTTCAATTGGGCATGGGGGTTGTTCACACAAGTGGCGTCGTAGGTCGAGTTCTTCGTGTAACACCTCTGTATTCCGATGTTCAAACTTTACTCGACCCCTCCAGCAATATTGACGTCGTTGTGCAAAGAAGCCGTGCGCGAGGAATATTATCGGGACAAAGTAAGCAACTCAGTTGCAAGCTGAAATACATTGATCGACTTGATGATGTCATGGTGAATGACACTCTTGTATCAAGCGATTTTGGTCATGTGTTTCCTAAGGGATTGTTTGTGGGAACCGTAACAGCAGTGATACCCAATTCGAATGGAATTCTACAGACTGTAGCGGTCAAAAGTGCAGTGGATATTTATAGAGTAGAGGAGGTGTTTCTTGTATTTCCTCCAAAGCAACCAGAAAAGTCTATTAACTAGTTTTAATGCGGTTTTTCTGACGTTGTTTGTTTTAATTTTGATTTTATTTAAAAGCACGTCTGAAGGGCTGATCCCTTCGGTGTTCACGGGCTGGGATATTTTATTGCCTGTCGTGATTTATTTGGGGCAGCGAAGGAATTTATGGGAAGGTCTCCTTCTTCTTCTTTTTAATGGGCATCTGTACTCTTTAAACTCTTCTGCTCCCATAGGGCTGTTTGTTATCTATTATATTTTCTTTTTCTTTTTTGCTCAGGGAGTCGCGTACATTTTATACGCTCAGACCCCGCTTTCAGTCCTATGTCTTATTTTTATTTCGACGCTCTTTTCTAGGATCCTATTACCTTTGTGTGCCCAGTCTTTTGATCAGTCGGTCTCAGTCTTTTCGTGGGGAAATTGGAGTCTCTGGAATTTGGCACTCAATACCGTCTTGGGCTTTTTCATCTATATCGCAATTGGAATGTTAGATCGTTTAACCCTGAAAGTTCCACCTCGAAGCATCACATTGGGGGAAAGCACTCTATGATTGGTAGAGAGGACGAGGTTAGAGAGTTTCGAAGCCGTGTTTGGGGTTTTCAGGCCCTGTTAGTCATTTGTTGGTCTATTTTAGTTTTTCGTCTTTTCTATCTTCAAATTATCAAAGGGGATGCTTTAAGAAAATTCTCGGAAGCCAACCGCTTAAAAAATGAGAAGTTACTACCTACTCGCGGGGTTATTTTCGATCGTAATGGGAAAGTGATTGTAGACAACCGAGCCGCTTTCGATGTGGTTCTTTTGTCTCAATATTTCAAAAATACACCCGATAATGTTTCTCGATTGGCTAGAGCCCTGAATTATTCCAAAGAAGAAATGGACAAACGGCTTCAAAAAATTGGTAAAAGCCGAAGTTACATTCCTCTTTTATTAAAAGCTGACGTTTCAAAAGACATCATCGCATCGATAGAGACTTCTTACCCCAGTCTCTTTGGGGTCGACATTGAAGCCACGGTACAACGACGATATCCTTTTAAAGATGTGGCCTCTCAACTTTTAGGTCATATCAGCGAAGTGGACAGCAAAGACGTTCAACGAGATTCTAGAAAAACCCTACAACCCGGTGATTACATTGGGCGAATGGGGCTTGAAAGATATTATGATTCCGACTTGCGAGGGGTCAATGGCGTAGGTTACGTAGAAGTCGACGCGATGGGACGTCGTAGGAAAGTCGAAGGGGCTGAGAAGCTTCTGGGGTTTGTGGCTCAAACTGAGCCTGTTCCGGGCAATAATCTTTACCTCACTTTGGATGTCGATTTAGAAACCGCAGCTGCCAATTCTTTAAAAGAGCATAAGTTCAATGGATCGGTAGTGGCTTTGGACCCCAGAAGTGGCGAAGTCTTGGCCTTGGTGAACGAGCCTAGTTTTGAACCTGAGTTGATTTCGGGGAGGGAGATCAATCCTAAAGTTTGGGCTAGCCTTCGAGACAATAAAGACCGACCTCTTCGAAATCGGGCGATTCAGGATATTTACCCTCCGGGTTCCACTTTTAAATTGTTCATGGCCATAGCTGCCATGGCAGAGGGAAAAGCAAGTCGTCAAACCTCACATTTTTGCAACGGCTCCATGTCTTTTGGAAAACGAAAATTTAATTGTTGGAAGCACCACGGGTATACCGATTTTGTGAAATCGATTCGAGAGTCGTGTGACGTTTATTATTACAATTTAGGAATATCGCTAGGACCTGATGTGATTGCTAAATATGCTCGATTGTTTGGGTTAGGACAACCTACAGAAATTAAGCTGCCCGGAGAGCAGAGGGGCTTAATCCCTGACACTCAATGGAAAATGGAGCGTTTCAAAGATATTTGGCATCCTGGAGAGACTTTGAGTATCGCGATTGGTCAGGGGTATATTTCCGCAACCCCCATTCAACTTGCTAATGCTTATGCGGCTATTGGAAACGGCGGATTTCTTTATAAACCTTACATTGTGAAGAAAATTGAAAAGAGAAACGGCGAATTGATTAAAGAGTTTCATCCTGAGCTGAAAAGGAAGATCGAAATTGCGCCTGAGGTTTTTGAATCAGTGAAAGATGGACTTTATCAAGTGGCCAATTCTCCAGGTGGAACAGCCATTGTTAGTGGTCATAGTAAAAAAGTAGTGATTTCTGGAAAAACAGGAACAGCTCAAGTTCGAGCATTTTCAGACATCATGCGAATGAAATGTGAATCAATGCCAATCAAAGATAGACATCATGGATGGTTTGTGGGCTATGCACCTAGAGACAATCCTGAGATCGCTGTTGCAGTCATCGCTGAACATTCCTGCCATGGGACTGCAGCTGCTCCGATTGTGAGAGATGTCATCGAAGCCTATTTCAATAAAAAGAATCCACCTCAAGTCTCTGAAGTGGATGACAAAAAGAAAATTGAAAAAGTGGCCCCCCGTAAACATTCTGTTGAAGAACTTGATGGAGAAGGAGGGGAGGTAGGACCTGAAACCTAAAGGTACCTAGAGTCATTATGGAATCCCAACGATTTATAAAAACATTCAATGTCGGGCTCATTGTCTCGATGTTTCTACTGTTTCTTTTAGGAATCATAACTCTGTACAGTGCTGCTCGAGGTCCCGGACTTCACGGCCTCTACAAGAGTCAACTCATCTATTTCGGTTTAGGGCTCGTGATGATGGCGGTTTTGGTCTTTATTGATTCTGAGATTCTTCAGAAAGTGTCTTACCTCTCGTATGGAATTGTTCTTGTGATGCTGGGACTGGTGCTAGTGATAGGTCACGATGCCAAAGGAAGCTCACGTTGGTTTAATTTGGGTTTTTTTCATTTGCAGCCCTCTGAACTTGCAAAAGTGAGTATCGTGATGACTCTAGCCAAGTATTTTGCAGACGAAAAACAGGGAGGCCCCTACACACTCAAGCGACTCATCGTACCTGCGATCTTAATTTTGCCTTACTTTCTATTGATTCTTAAACAACCTGATATGGGGACAGGGGGAATTGTTTTTCTAACTGCTGGAGCTCTTATTCTGTTTGTTAAAGTGGATTGGCGTTCTCTAGTGATAGTTGGCATTTTAGGGGTTATTACAGTGCCTTTAGCTTACCAATTTGTACTTCATGATTACCAGAGAGAGAGGGTGAAAACCTTTTTGGATCCTGAACGGGATCCTAGAGATACAGGTTACAACGCTCTTCAATGTAAAATTGCGGTGGGTTCTGGACAGCTGTTTGGAAAGGGCTATCTGAAAGGAACCCAGTCTCAACTTAACTTTATACCTGAACAACAAACCGATTTTATTTTTTCAGTCTTTTCTGAAGAAAGAGGCTTTTTTGGGGCTCTCGTTCTTTTAGTATTGTATGGGGCCTATTGCTTTTATTCTTTTAGAACCGTGGCGAGGGCCCGTGGAAAGTATGAAATGCTTTTAGCGTTTGGGCTCACGGCCATCATGTTTTGGCACGTCTTTATCAATATGGGAATGGTGATTGGAGTACTTCCCATTGTCGGTGTGACTTTGCCCTTTTTTAGTTATGGGGGGTCATCTCTTTTAACATTTATGTTGATTACGGGGCTTTTACTTAACATTAGTCGGAAGCGTTACATTTTCTAAATAGCATGGACTCAAAAGAGAAAAAAATTCTCTATTTGCAATATACAAATCCAGCCGCTTTCCCGCCTCTTGAAAACAGCGCTTGGATGTTGGCCGAGGCTGGTTGGAAAGTAAAATTTATTGGAACCAAAGCCCTAGGAGTTGATGGAATTGAGTTCCCCTATCACGAGAATATTCAGGTCGAGCTAGCCCCTTTTTGTCATCCGGGTTTCCGACAAAAATTAAATTTCCTTAACTACAACTTTCGATGTTTTAAAGAGGCTCTTCTTGGAGGGTACTCCTGTATTTATGTTTCTGATTTGTTCTCGTGTCCCATAGCTTGGGTTTTATGTTTTCTGTTGGGCCTAAAAGTTTTTTATCATGAGCATGATACTCCTGATGCCCCGCAATCTCGGATGACGAGAATTCTCCACTGGACTCGAAGGAAGCTCGCCGGATCGGCTGATTTATGTATTATTCCCCAAAAAGAGCGAGCCAATATCTTTAGTGAAAAATTTGCTACTGCGAAAGTACAGGTTTGTCACAATATGCCGCTCAAAAATCGAGTGTTGGAAGGCTTACCTCAAAAAAAATCGGATCACTTTCGACTTTGGTATCACGGGTCGCTTGTTCCAACATTGCTTCCCTTAACAGTTCTTGAAGCCTTAGCTATTCTTCCCGATTCTGTTACTTTGCATTTTGCGGGTTACGAACTGATTGGCTATCCCAACTTTTTAGAATCTTTCATGTGGAAAGCTCGAGCCCTTGGCGTTCAAGAACGAGTTTTTTATGAAGGAGCCCTGTCGAGGGGGGTGTTATATGAAAAAGCGGGTTCCTGTGATTTGGGGTTAGCTCTATTCGCTCGTCAATTTCGCGAACCGATGGTGGGGGCTTCCAATAAACCTTTTGATTATATGGCTTGTGGGCTTGCTTTGTTGATCAACGACTCAACAGAGTGGAGAGAGTTTTTTTGCGCAAAAGGTTTTGGGGTGAGTTGTAATCCAGAGAGTGGAGAAAAGATTGCGGAAGCTGTTCAGGTTTTGATAGCTGACAAAGCTCGTCTTATTGAAATGCAGAAGTTAGGTCAGAATAAAATTAGAGAGGACTGGAACTATGAGTGCCAGTTCAGCCCTGTTATGAAAAACCTCGAAGCTTAAATTCCCCTTCGGTACTCACCACCGACTTCGTATAAAGCTCGGCTCATCTGTCCCAAAGAGCACACTCGCGCACATACCATGAGTTCCTCAAAAATATTGTTGCCGTTTCGTGCAGCCTCTTTAAGTTTTTTAAGGGCCTCGGGAGCTGTTTGGGCGTGCGTTTTTTGAAAATCTTTTAAGTTGGAAATCTGCTCGTTCTTTTCAGTGTAAGTCGCTCTCGTAATTTCACTCGGAAAGATTTGCCCTAGTTCATCTGCTTTGGGATTTAAGTAAGTATTGACTCCGATGAGTGGAAGTTCGCCGGAGTGTTTTAAGTGCTCGTAGTAGAGGGACTCTTCTTGAATCTGACTTCTCTGGTAGTGCGTTTCCATCGCACCAAGAACGCCCCCGCGGAGCGATATTTTTTCAAATTCTTT
>DDPO01000021.1:20176-24598 GCA_002342225.1 Bdellovibrionaceae bacterium UBA2466
AGAACAGCCTCTTCAACGAGGTCAGTAAGTTCGTTGACAAAGAAGCTTCCTTGGAGTGGATTTTCGTTTTTTGCCCAGCCAAATTCTTTAGCGATGATAAGCTGTATTGCCATCGCCCTTCGAACACTCTCTTCGGTCGGAGTGGTTACCGCTTCGTCGTACGCATTGGTATGAAGCGAATTGCAATTGTCGAAATAAGCAATAAGGGCTTGAAGAGTGGTTCGAATATCGTTGAACGAAATTTCCTGGGCGTGAAGTGAGCGCCCTGAAGTCTGAATGTGATATTTCAGTTTTTGACTTCGATCATTGGCTCCGTAGCGCTCTTTCATAGCGACAGCCCAAATTCTTCGCGCAACCCTTCCGATGACGGTGTATTCAGCATCGAGCGCATTAGAAAAGAAGAAGCTGAAGTTGGGCGCGAAATCGTCGATTTTCATGCCTCTCGACAAATAATACTCAGCAAAAGTAAAGCCATTGGCTAGAGTGAAAGCCAGTTGGGATATAGGGTTCGCACCTGCTTCTGCAATATGGTAACCGCTAATACTGACCGAGTAGTAGTTGCGGATATTGTTGTTAATAAAGTACTGCTGAATGTCGCCCATCATGCGAAGCGCAAATTCGGTAGAGAAAATGCAGGTGTTTTGAGCTTGGTCTTCTTTCAAAATATCGGCTTGAACTGTACCTCGAACACTTTCGAGAGTTCGTCTTTTCAATTCTTGATATTCGCTATCGGAAGGAGCTCTCTTTTTGGAAGCGACAAACTGCTCCACTTGTTGATCAATAGCTGTGTTGAAATAAAAAGCCAAAAGAATAGGTGCAGGGCCATTGATAGTCATCGAAACAGAAACGTTGGGATCACAAAGATCAAAGCCTGCATAAAGTTTTTTAGCGTCATCCAATGTGCAAACACTCACGCCACTTTCCCCGATTTTACCGAAAATATCGGGTCGTTCGTTAGGATCTTCCCCGTAAAGCGTCACACTATCGAAAGCAGTTGAGAGTCTTTTGGCTTTTTCTCCTTGGCACAAGAGGTGAAATCTTTTGTTAGTTCTTGTGGGAGTTCCTTCGCCGGCAAACATGCGTTTAGGGTCTTCTTCAGTTCTTTTGAAAGGAAATACTCCTGCTGTAAAAGGAAAGTATCCGGGGAGGTTCTCGCGGTAGAGAAAATTCACCAAATCAGCTTGGCTTTGATAGTGCGGTAAACTTATTTTTCGGATCTTATTGTGACTTAAAGACTCATGGTAGAGTGGAACTGAAAAAGATTGATTCCTAACTTGGTATTCAAACCTATCTTTCGAGTATTTTTCTGCCAATTTCGGGTAATCTCGGAGCATTTGGGTGGTCGTTGGACTTAGAAGAGTTTTCTCTCTTTCGAGAGCTTTCTCGATCTCAGTTTTCACATTGGCATTGAGAGCTGGGTCTCCGATGAGTGAGCTGTAGCCTTCGATTTTTTTGACCCGCTCACTTTGCTCAGTTGCAGTGGTATGGTACTGGCGAACCGACTTCGCAATTTCAGAAAGGTATTGTGTTCTATCTTTTGGAACAATTGAAAACGTGCGAGGGTCAACGATACTTAAAGGTTTCTCCAGTGGGATCCTTTTGGTATCAGATTGCCGCAATTTTAATAGATGAGCAAAAGCTGAATTGACCCCTGCATCCGAAAACCTGGAAGCGATAGTTCCAAAAATTGGATAAAGCTCAGGATCAAGCTTTTCAAATTCACGGTGGTTTCTTCGAAACTGTTTTCTAACCTCATTGAGAGCATCAAGAGAGCCACTTTTCTCAAATTTGTTGATGATGACCATCGAGGCATAGTCCAGC
Organism: Bdellovibrionaceae bacterium UBA2466; assembly: GCA_002342225.1. Lineage (GTDB taxonomy): Bacteria > Bdellovibrionota > FAC87 > UBA2466 > UBA2466 > UBA2466. The sequence goes on from DDPO01000021.1 coordinate 21,998, forward strand.
ATGTTGATCTTTTCAAGCTGAGTGGGCGCTCCAAACTCGGCTGTCATCACATAAAGATTAATATCGACCATGTCGACAATCGAAGTGTCGGCTTGACCAATGCCCCCAGTTTCAACAAAGACCCAATCAAATCCTGCCGCTTTAAGCAAAGAGATAGCCTCTTCGGTTGCTCGCGACACAGAGGCATGGGCTTGTCTTGTTGCGAAAGATCTCATGAAAGTGCGCTCATTTGAGACGCTATTCATTCTTAAACGATCTCCTAGAAGGGCTCCGCCCGTTTTTCGTCGGGAGGGATCAATCGCAAGGACGGCCACTCGGGCCTTTGAATCATGTTCAAGGACCCTTAAAACGAGTTCATCGGTTAAACTCGACTTACCGGCTCCGCCAGGTCCTGTGAGTCCGACGACCGTAGCTCTTTTGGAGTGAGATTGAATTATTGTTCTCAAAGAGTCTAAGTAAGACTTTTTAGATTCAAAAGGGGAGTGGTCAAATCCGCTGTCACCAAGCTCAATGCAGGTCAGCGCTTGAGCGAGAGCTTTTGAGTTTGAATTAAAAGTTTTTAACTGATCCCATTCAATATGGGCGAGAGGATGTTCATTCGATTGTTCCAACATGTGATCAATAATCCCCTGAAGGCCCAATTTTCTGCCATCCTCGGGTGAATAAATCTTCTTGACGCCATACTTTTCAAGTTCAGAAATCTCTTCTGGAGTGATTGTTCCTCCGCCACCCCCAAAAACCTTGATATGAACTAGACCCTGTTTTTTGAGAAGGTCGACAATGTATTTAAAAAACTCAACATGACCCCCTTGGTAACTGCTGATTGCAATTGCTTGGGCATCTTCTTCAAGAGCCGATTTCAAAATGGTGTGGACCGAACGGTTGTGGCCTAAGTGAATGACTTCGGCGCCCGAGGATTGAAGAATTCGTCGCATGATATTGATGGCAGCATCATGTCCATCGAACAGGGAAGCCGCTGTAATAAAGCGCGTTCGGTGCTGGTGGGCCGGTTCGTTTTCCGAAAAAGTAGAGGATTTCAAGTTTCCATGTTTCTTCATGGGTCAATAATTTATATAATCCTTGAGTTAAGTCAAAGACCTAAGGCAAATGCATAATAAAAATTATACGACAATGAGGGGATGATGACGACAAGAACGAGAAGGGTCCCAGGACTTATAGCCGATAAGGGGCGAGTAGCCGAAATTTGCGAAATCCTGAAAAAAGAAAAACTGATAGCTGTAGATACCGAATTTATCCGTGAGACGACTTTTTTTCCTAAAATTGCCTTAATTCAAGTGGCGACCCAAAAAGAGGCTTGGTTGCTCGATCCTACGGTTCTAACGAAAGAGGATTTGTCACCTCTGCTAGAGATCTTGACTTCAAAGGATATTTTAAAAGTTCTTCATGCTTCTTACGCTGATCAGGAATGTCTTTTCTGGGCCTACGGTTGCATTGCAGAACCTGTTTTGGACACTTCGGTAGGGGCAGCACTCTGTGGAATTGGAGACAATGTGGGTTTGCAGAAGTTGCTTAAAGAGGAATTAGACATCGCGATTCCCAAAGGGCGCTCCAGAGTTAAATGGCTATCGAGGCCACTTTCAATGGAACTTTTGACCTACGCCGAGGAAGATGTGCTTCATTTGGTTGATTTGGGACTGGCTATTAAAAAACGTGCGGAGGGTTTAAGTCGGTGGGATTGGGTCTTAAGCGAAAGCTCGAGCCACAAAGACCAATTTGATACCCCCCCAGAGGTCATGGCCCACAAATTGGGTAAAAATGCTCATTTGGACTCTGTTGGGCGCTCGGTTCTCTTGGAGTTAGTTAAATGGAGAGAAAACCGAGCTAAAACTAAAAATGTGCCGAGGCATTGGATTGTCGATAATGAAGTTCTGGTCTCTTTGTCGAAAGTGAGGCCGCGTAGTGTCGCTGAGTTAAAGACTTTTCGAGGTCTGAATTCCAAAGAGGTCGAGCGGAATGGAGAGGAAATTTTAAGTTCGGTCAATCGCGGTGTCAGCGAATCAAAAAATATTCCTCCCGTGGAAATTAAACACGTTCATCGAGGGCCACAAATAGAAACGCACTTAATTAACTTGGTTCAAAGCTATGTGGCTTTTTTGGCAAAAGAACATTCAATCGCTCACCGTTATTTAATCAGTGCGCCCCATATTGAGTGGCTTCTTAAAGAAAGCTCCCAATCAGTCGAGGCTTGGATCTCTCAAGGTATTTTAAGTGCGCCTGCAGCGGAGTTGATCGGAAAAGAGTTGAAATCTCTTCTCAAAGGGGAAGTGGGACTCAAAATTTCGCAAGGGGCGGTTACTGTCTTTACAGTTTCCTAGTACTAGTTTTAGTTCACTCGACGGGTGGGCAAGAGCAGAAGAGATTCCTATCTCCCCAAACGTTATCAATTCGAGCCACTGAAGGCCAAAATTTTCTTCTCTTTACAGCATCAGACGGAAAAAAAGCCACTTCGCGATTATAGGCGAAAGGCCAAGGCTCTTTCATAAGATCTAACGTCGTATGCGGAGCATTTTTAAGGGGGTTGTTGGTCTTATCCCATTTGCCCTCTGCAATTTGGTTGGCTTCGTGTGCTATTGAAATCAT
>DDPO01000021.1:24698-25135 GCA_002342225.1 Bdellovibrionaceae bacterium UBA2466
ATCATCACAGTGCCTGCTACAGGCCATGAGACCGTCGGCGCATGGAAACCATAATCCATGAGTCGTTTAGAAACATCTTCGACTTCGATATCCGCTTTTTTCTTGAGGGGTCTTAAATCCACAATACATTCATGAGCCACAAGTCCTGAAGTACCTCTGTAGAGAACAGGAAAGTGAGGATTAAGTTTCTGGGCGATATAATTGGCGTTGAGAATTGCGATTTGAGTTGCTTGTGTAAGCCCTGCAGAACCCATCATTCGAATATACATCCATGAAATTGGCAAGATTGATGCTGATCCAAAGGGTGCGCTAGACACTGGACCAGGACCGGTATCTGGCCCAGCTAATTTATTAGCAGGATGATTTGGTAGAAATGGAGCAAGGTGAGACCTACAGATTACTGGGCCAACGCCTGGTCCCCCGCCACCATGTGGAAT
>DDPO01000171.1:0-2970 GCA_002342225.1 Bdellovibrionaceae bacterium UBA2466
TGCTCCCTCTCATCATGTCCACCACCTAAACCGGCTCCCCGTTGTCTCCCGACGGCGTCGATTTCATCGATAAAAATAATACAAGGGGCATGTTTTCGGCCCTGCTCGAAAAGGTCTCTTACTCTAGAAGCTCCAACCCCAACAAACATCTCCACGAAGTCAGATCCACTGATGCTAAAGAAAGGGACCATAGCTTCTCCCGCTACAGCTTTTGCGAGCAAAGTTTTTCCGGTTCCAGGGCTTCCGACCAGCAATACTCCTTTTGGAATTCTTCCTCCAAGACGCGTGAACTTTTTAGGATCTTTTAGAAATTCAACTACCTCTTTCAATTCCTCTTTAGCCTCGTCGCAGCCAGCAACATCTGAAAAAGTGACTTTTGTGTGTCCTTCGGTCAAAAGCTTGGCTCTCGACCTTCCAAATTGCATTGCTTTTCCACCACTGGCTTGAACTTGGCGTAAAAAAACAACCAACAGGCCTAAAACGAACAGCATGGGTCCCCAGCCGATTAAAAACTGCATCCACATGGAGCCATTCTCATCGAGCTCGTAATTAGGAATCAAACCGTGCTCGTTCAATAGCTTTGTGTAGAACTCGGAAGATGTGTCTCCGATGGTTTCAAATACTTGACCCTTTTCTGGTTCAGGAGCTGCACTGTTGAAACGTCCTTCGATTTTTCCATGGGATTTGAACGTTACGCTTTCCACTTGGTTTTTCTTCACCGCATCAATGAAGCGGTTAAAAGTTACTTTTCTATCGCCATGAGCCACTCGCGCTGTTTGAAACAGCACCATGGCCATCATTGCGAGTAAGAACCAAGCAAAAATTGTTTTTTGAGAAGACTTCATAACTTATTTTTCCCACGGGTTTATGTACTTATTTAATCGGTCCGATCGGCTTTTTGCCTTAGTGCATTTTAAAGAATTTCAAGAATCTATTCGCAGAACTGACTAGGCGCGCAAACACTCAAGTTTTTAGGTAAAGTTACCGTAAGTTACTCTAGAGGAATTTAAGTGGAAAACAGAAGACAATTCTTTCGGTTAGAATACCCAGCTAAATCAGGACCTCGCTTTTTAAGTGGTGGTGTGAGCTATCAAGTTTTAGATATCTCTGAGCAGGGTATGAGATTAGGCACACACAGTACTCGAGGTCTTAAAGTTGGCGGCAAATTTGCTGGTTCTCTCACTTTTACTGACGGAGAAACATTCTTAGTTTATGGAATTGTTAAAAGAATCTCTGAGGAAACAGTAGCGATTCAGCTTACGAAACCCATCCCCTACCGAATCATCATGGCAGAGCAAAGACGAATTATTCAGCTTCTCCAAAAGCGGGCATGACCCACTCTACTTATCAATTGCAAAAGGGAACTGAACCCGTTCAAGTTTTATTTTAGGATGTAATTCTGGAAACACCCACTCGATCTCCTGAGATTCTTTTCGGGCCAGCACCGGAACGAAATTTCTCTCGCACAAGGGAACTCGCTTTTTTAAAAAGTATTCCTTTATTTTTTTTCCACGGTACCTGTCACCAGGAAGAACTTGCCGCCACTCAAAATCTTCTGCCGGCAAATCCGAAGAAACTTGCAATCCTAAAAGCTCACAAACTGTGGCTGAATTCTGTGTGCAATAAACCAGCTTAACTTCACAATCGTTCCTCTTTTGTCGCCTAAAGTAGATAAACCCACAAGAATCTACCATCTCTAAACCAGTCACCGAGCATTTTTTTCTTTTTTCTGAAAAGGCTTTTTCAAGCCTCGTCACTTCTACAGCCGAGAGGGTCTTAATTCCCAACCGTGAAACAATGACTCGAATGACTTTTCTTCGCTCAGACTGAGAGAAGGACCCTAAGTTTTCCCTTGAAATCCGAGCCCAAAACTCAGTGTACACTAACTTCGAATCCAGTTTCTTACTGAGTCGTCGTTGATTTTCCTTTTTTATTTCTCTTAGATCTGTGAAGAGATTTTCTAATCTCTGCAACCATTTTTCTTTACCGCCATATCGCTGTGATAGCTTCTCCATTTCTGGCAGAAGATTTAATCTAATGGCAGTTCTAAAGTTTTGCGGCACTAAGTTAGATGAATCGATACGATAAGCTATTTTTCGATCGTGTGCTTCAGACTGAATGGATTCCCTTGAAACCCCCAATAACGGCCTCAACCACAGGCCTTGTTTGGGCTCCATCACCGCAAGGCCATCCATCCCCGTTCCCCTGAAAAGCCTCATTAAGAAGGTCTCTAACTGATCTTGAAGATGATGCGCGAGAACAATGTAATCGCATCGATGTTTGATAGAAATATTTTCTAGAAAATGTCTTCTCTCATTCCGTAAACCGTTCTCGGAAAGATCATCTCGTTCGCGACTCCCCAGCTCAAAAACCAAACCCATCTGTTTAGCTTCTTTCTGAACAAATTCAGCATCTCTTCTGGACTCTCCATCGCGAGTTCGATGGTCAAAGTGGGCAACAATAATTTGATTGGCGGGTACCAAACTGGTCATGAAATTGAGTAAAACCATCGAATCGACTCCGCCTGAGACCGCAACAACGTACTTGTGATTCAAATAGTTAGGCAGGATTTCTGCGAGGATTTTTTTGAAGGGGATAGCCATCTTCTTTGACTATCATATTTTTGGAACTAGGCGAAGTGAAGTCTTAGTCTCTGTCGCGGTAATCTTCATCCGTATTCTCTTCGCGATCATCGGTCTTATCTCGATCGTCGGCCTGGTCCCGGACATCCCCATCATCGGCAATTTGGCGTGATCTGGCTTTTTTAGAACTCTTTTTCGTTCGGCTTTTCTTATTAAGGGGCTGGTCCATCTCTTCGTCGCTAGGCTCTACGTCCTCACCTTCGCGATTTTGCTCGTACGAGTTTCTCTCGGCTAGCTGCTCAGCAGCTTCCTCTTCTCGCCTTTTATCCTCTTCTTCAGCTCTTTCCCGATCGGCCCTGTCTGCTTTCATTTTCTCATACTCCTCAAG
>DDPO01000171.1:3064-3292 GCA_002342225.1 Bdellovibrionaceae bacterium UBA2466
CTCTGGCTAGGTTCTACTTGGATGGGTGCGGTCACTTCATTGAACTTACTCACCATTCCTTTGATGAAATAGCCCCCAAGGAGAAAAACTAAAAGAGCTGCTACATATCCGAGTCTTGACCTCTGATTTTGAGAGCCGTTAGAACTATAAGGAAGTTCATCAACACCATCCCCATTTAATGGCGTAAGAAAAGACTGAATAGATTTCCCTTTGCCCTTTTTCCCGCTG
>DDPO01000157.1:0-26040 GCA_002342225.1 Bdellovibrionaceae bacterium UBA2466
GAGCTGGGGTCGTAACTGAAATTCTGGAGTAGTTGTGCAGAGTCAAAAGATACGCATTCGGTTAAAAGCGTTCGACTATAAACTGTTGGACCAATCGGTATCTGAAATTGTAGATACAGCCAAGCGCACAGGGGCGAAAGTAGCGGGACCCATTCCCTTACCTACTAAAGTCAATCGCTACACTGTGCTCCGTTCACCTCACGTGGATAAAAAATCACGTGAGCAATTCGAAATCCGAACACATAAACGGCTCATCGACATTCTCGAACCCACCCAAAACACGATCGATTCACTAATGAAGCTCGATCTGTCGGCTGGTATCGATGTCAGTATTACTTTGTGAGGTTGTTCCATGCCGTCGTTACCATTATATGATTTAAGCAAAAAGAAAGTTGGCAACATCGACTTAAATGATGCTGTCTTTGCTGGCGATATTCGTCCACACCTTCTAAATGATGCTGTCAGAGCTCAATTAGCTTGGAAATACGAATTCAAAACCGCAAATTCCCGAACTCGCACAGAAGTTCAAGGAACACGCAAAAAAGTTTACAAACAAAAAGGCACGGGTCAGGCACGACACGGAGATGAAAAAGCTCCAATTTTCGTGGGTGGTGGTAAGGCTCACGGTCCCAAGCCACACAGACGGTCTCATAAGATCAACAAAAAGGTGATGAGAGCTGCTTTAGTCACTGCGCTCTCTCTAAATCAAAAAGAGGATAGACTTTTTGTTGTCGATAAAATGGAGCTCAAAAAGCCCAGCACCAAAGCTGCCAAAGATTGCCTAAAAGCTTTCGAAGTTAAAACAGCTATTTTTGTTAACTCCGGTGAAGAAGATGCTGAACAGTTTTTCAACAAAAGCGTTAAGAATCTTAACAACGTGAAGTTTCTTAAACCTGAAGGAGTGAATGTTTTTGATATTTTAAAATACAAAAACATCATCGTGAGTAGCAAAGCAGCCAAGAAGTTAACGGAGCGGTTAGCCCATGTATAACATTATTAAAAGACCGATCGTCACTGAGAAAAACACTCTCCGTTCCAATTTCCACAACGAATATGCTTTCGAAGTGGATCTCAATGCCAACAGAACGGAAATTAAAAAGGCTGTAGAAAAACTTTTTGGTGTAAAAGTTGTTCGCGTGAACACTCTTATCGCTCGCAAAGAAGCAAGACGCTTGGGTAAAATGCCCGGCAAGCGAATCTTGTGGAAGAAAGCCATTGTAAAACTGAAGGAGGGTGACAAGTTTGACTTTGTCGCTAGTTAAAGATGCCTATCAAAGCTTTTAAACCTGTAACACCTGCACGTCGTTTTCTAACCCAAATCGACTACAACGAACTTTTAGATAAGAAGCCCGAGAGAAGCTTAACCAAAATTAAGCCAAGTACAGGGGGCCGTAACAACTACGGACGTATCACTTCTCGTTTCAGAGGGGGCGGTCACAAACGTAAGTACCGTACAATCGATTTTCGACGAGATAAGCACAACGTACCTGGAAAAGTTGTGGGTCTTGAGTATGATCCAAATCGTTCTGCTAGAATTGCTCTCGTTAATTATTCCGACGGAGAGAAACGGTACATTTTGGCTCCGGTAGGAATTAAAGCCGGAGATACCATCGTTGCTTCCGAAACTGCGGATATCCAAGTGGGAAATGCTCTGCCTCTTAAGAAAATTCCCGCAGGTACAAACCTTCACAACATCGAAGTTCGTCCAGGTGCAGGCGGTAAAATGGCAAGAAGCGCCGGTTCGATGGTTCAATTGGTTGGTTTCGAAGGCGGATATGCTCAGTTACGTATGCCCTCTGGCGAGTTAAGAATTGTTTCTGATAAATGCTGGGCCACTGTTGGCCAAGTTGGAAATCTAGAGCATGAGAACGAAGTGATTGGTAAAGCCGGTCGTATGCGCTGGTTAGGTTTCAGACCTCACAATCGTGGCGTTTCCATGAATCCCGTCGACCATCCACTCGGTGGTGGTGAAGGAAAATCTTCAGGTGGAAGACATCCAGTTACGCCTTGGGGTAAGAAAACCAAAGGTAAAAAGACCAGAAACTCTAAACGAACAGACCGATTTATTATCAGGAGGAGAAAGTAGAATATGGCTCGCTCCATTAAAAAGGGCCCTTATGTGGCTACTCACTTGTTGAAGAAAGCTGATAAAGCCCAATCCAACAACGACAAAAAAGTTATTAAAACGTGGGCACGCAGTTCAACTGTTGTTCCAGAAATGTTGGGTCTAACTTTAGCCGTCCACAACGGTCACAAGTTTCACTCACTTTTTATTACAGAAAACATGGTCGGCCATAAGCTCGGTGAATTCGCGCCTACTCGGACTTTCCATGCCCACTCTGGTGATCGTAAAACGAAAGTGGAGGAAGGTAAGTAGTTTATGGAAGTTACAGCAACATTACGTTACGCAAGAATCACTCCCAGAAAAATGCGATTGGTAGGAGATCTTTGCAAGGGCCTTCCTGTAGAAAAAGCGCATCATCAATTAGATTTCTGCCAGAAAAAAGGTGGAAAATTGCTTTCTGTACTTTTGGATTCTGCCGTAGCTAACGCCCGCGAAAAAGGCGGAATCGATTTAGACAATTTGTACGTCAAAAGGGTTACCGTTGACGACGGGCCTATTTTGAAGCGCTTCATGCCTAGAGCCATGGGGAGAGCTACAAAAATTAAGAAAAAAATGAGCCATGTAACAGTGGTTCTTGATGAAGCCAGATAAAAGAGGAAACAGTGGGACAAAAGACACATCCAATAGGTTTTAGACTGGGAGTTAACAAAACTTGGGCCTCTCGATGGTTCAGTGTTCGTGAATACGCTAACTTCCTACACGAAGATTTAAAACTCCGTGAGTTTTTAAAGAAAAAGCTCAGCCATGCAGGAGTTTCACGAGTTGATATCGAGCGCTTAGCAAGCAAGATTAAGATCAATATCCATACTGCCAGACCTGGTATTGTCATTGGTAAAAAAGGAACTGGTATTGATCAGCTAAGAGCGGAAGTTCAAAAGCTATCCAAATCCGAAGTTTTTATCAACATATTAGAAGTCAGAAAAGCTGAAGCTGATGCTCAGTTAATCGCTGCTAGTGTGGCCGATCAGCTTCAAAAGCGAGTCGCTTTCCGAAGAGCCATGAAAAAAGCAATGAGCCAAGCTTTCAAGTTTGGTGTCAAAGGAATCAAAATTCAGTGTGCCGGTCGATTGGGCGGAGCGGAGATTGCTCGAACCGAAAGATACGCAGAAGGTAGTGTTCCTCTGCACACTTTAAGAGCAGATATTGATTATGGCTTCGCAGAAGCGTATACAACGTATGGCCAAATTGGCGTAAAAGTGTGGGTCTACAAAGGTGAGATCATCGAACGCCGAGCCACCGGAATGAAAACAGAAGTAGCTGCAGAAGCATAAGGGATGATTAAGGAATTTAGAGGAATCATATGTTAAGCCCAAAGCGCGTTAAATATAGAAGAGTTCAGAAAGGCCGAATGAAGGGAAAAGCCTACAGAGGCTCAGACCTAAACTTCGGCGATTTTGGTTTGCAAGCTCTAGAATGCGGTCGAATCACTTCAAAACAGATTGAAGCAAGTCGTGTTGCTATTGCTAGATATGCGAAAAAAGTGGGAAAAATGTTTATTCGTATTTTCCCCGATAAACCAGTTTCCAGAAAGCCTGCCGAAACTCGCATGGGTGGAGGAAAAGGAGCTCCGGAGTATTGGGTAGCCGTCATTAAGCCAGGCAGAATTTTGTTCGAGATGGAAGGTGTGGATGCAGCGACAGCCAAGCAAGCTCTAACTTTAGCAGCACATAAACTTCCCTTAAGGACCAAGTTTATCCAAAGAGGTGTGAGTTTATAATGGAAGCAAAAGAATTAAGAACTTTAGGTATTGATGAGTTGAAAGCTCGTTGTCGTCAGTGGGGAGAGGAACTCTTCAGAGCTCGTTTCCGTGCTCAAAGTGCTGAAACCAAAGACACCAGTGTCTTTAAAAAGCTAAGAAAAGACATCGCAAGAGCTCAAACAGTATTAAACGAGAAACTCAACGCGGGGGAAGCCGTTGCTTCTAAACCTGTAGCTGCAAAAGCTCAAGTCGAAGCACCGCAAGACAAACCAGCTACAAAAAAAGCTACTGCAAAAAAAAGCAGCGCTAAGAAGAGCAAGGAGTAAAGAGGATTAACTCATGGCGACTGTAGAAAACAAACAAGGAAGAAGACAAGTCATTCGCGGGGTTGTGGTCAGTGACAAAATGACCAAAACTCGCGTGATTGAAATCAAAAGAACTCAAGACCACCGTCTTTATCATAAGAAATTAATACGCCAAAAAAGAGTATTTATTCATGACGAGAAAAATGAGAGCCGAATGGGAGATGTCGTAATGGCTGAATCCACTCGACCACTATCTCGACATAAAAACTTCAGACTAGTAAAGATTGTTGAAAAGCGAGTAGCAGAATGATTCAGAGTGAAACATATCTTAACGTTGCTGATAATTCCGGGGCTCGGCAAGTTATGTGTTTTAAAGTCCTCGGCGGTAGTAAACGTCGTTATGCTTCTATCGGCGACGTTATTGTTGTAACCATCAAAGATGCATTACCAACCTCAAAAGTAAAAAAAGGGGCGGTAATGAAGGCTGTTGTAGTTCGAACAAGAAAAGAAATTCGACGTCAGGACGGCTCCTACATTCGATTCGATGACAATGCTGCTGTACTTTTGAATAACAACTTAGAACCAGTCGGAACACGTATCTTTGGACCTGTAGCCAGAGAACTTCGAGTGCCTGCTAAAGACGGTTATATGAAGATTATTTCCCTCGCACCGGAGGTTTTATGATGGGTGTGACAGTAACTCATGTGAAGAAAAATGACCTAGTACAGGTCATGGTTGGTAAAGAGCGCGGAAAAACCGGTAAGATTCTCCGAGTGAACCAGAAAAAGGGCAGAGTTTTAGTTGAAAAGCTAAACATGATCAAAAGACACACAAAACCTACGCAGAAGTCTGCGGGGGGAATTGTGGAAGCCGAAGGATTAATATCTGCTTCTAACGTTTTGCTTTACTGTGACAAATGCAGTGCCGGTGTTCGCACGGCTAGAAAAACTTTGGAAACTGGAAAAAAAGTTAGGGTTTGCAGAGAATGCAAAACCCAGTTGGATAAGTAGTAGGTAGTGAAATGAAACCAAGATTATTTGAACATTACACCAAAAAGGTAGTGCCCGAACTCTTGAAAGGGTTCGAGTACAAAAACCCAATGGAGTGTCCGAAACTTCAAAAGATCGTTGTCAGCATGTGCCTTAAAGAGGCCACCAGCGATATCAAAGTAATGGACAAAGCCATGGAAGAGCTCTCTCTGGTTACCGGTCAAAAGCCCAAAATGACTAGAGCTAAAAAAGCTATTGCCGCATTCAAGCTGAGACAAGGTATGCCACTAGGGGCAGTCGTCACCTTAAGAGGTGCTCGCATGTATGAGTTCATGGACAGACTCACAAACATCTCCCTCCCCCGCGTACGAGATTTTCGTGGTTGCTCTCCAACTGGATTCGATGGTTCTGGAAATTATTGCTTAGGGGTCAAAGAGCAAATCATTTTTCCTGAAATTAACTTTGAAAGAGTAGACAAAGTGAGAGGAATGAACATCACTTTTGTTACTAGCGCTAAAACTAATAAAGAAGGGTACGAGCTCTTAGAAAAGCTAGGTATCCCATTTAGAAAAAAGTAAATTGAGAAAAGGGTAATCCATGGCAAAGACTTCAATGATGGTAAAAGCAGCGCGAAAGCCAAAATTTAAGACACGTAAATACAATCGATGTCCTAGATGTGGTCGTTCTCGTGCATTCTTAAGAAAATTCAAACTCTGTCGTTTGTGTTTTCGAAAGTTGGCCCTTGAAGGATTGATTCCTGGTGTAATTAAAGCAAGTTGGTAAATAATTATGATGACTGATCCTATAGCAGATTTATTAACCCGAGTAAGAAACGCAAACAAAGCTCGTCACCGTAAAGTTGACGTTACGCCTACACAATTAAAAATTTCAATTGTGGATCTTTGGGCAAAAGCTGGGTTTATCAAGAATTACAAACTTTATCGGCAATCGCCCACAGATAAAACTGGGCTGTTAAGAATTTACCTTAAATACGTAGGTAAAAATCAGCCGGTGATACAAGGTCTTAAACGGGTCAGCAGGCCAAGCCGACGTGTTTATGTTTCTCACAGTAAAATGCCTAAAGTCCTAGACGGAATTGGGATGGCAGTAGTTTCCACCTCTCGCGGTGTCTTAAATGACAAATTGGCTCGCGAACACAAAGTGGGTGGCGAACTTCTTTGCACAATTTGGTAAAAAATTATGTCACGAGTTGGAAAAAAACCGATAAAAATCGTTTCAGGGGTTAAAGTAAAATTTACCGCTCCTGTTGTTGAAGTCAGCGGCAAGCTAGGCACGCTTCAGAAAACTCTACCGGCGGGTCTTTCTGTGGAAGTTAAAGGAGATGAAGTTCATGTTCTAAACGCTTCATCCGCACCTTCTGCAAAATCCCTTCATGGATTGTGGAGAACCCTAATCAACAACATGATGCATGGAGTGGTTGAAGGCTATTCCAAGGAATTGGAACTCCAGGGCGTGGGATACAGAGCTCAGGTCCAAGGCGGAAAACTTAATATGTCTTTAGGTTTTTCCCATCCTGTAGAATTTCCATTGCCTAAAGGCATCACAGCGACAGTCGATGCCAACACAAAGATTTCCTTAAAAGGGGCTGACAAAGAACTTTTAGGCCAAATTGCTTCCACACTGCGCAAGATTAAGCCACCAGAACCTTACAAAGGAAAAGGCATTCGCTATGTTGGAGAAGTGATCACGTTGAAACAAGGTAAGACTGCGGGCGCGGGAGGCGGTAAGTAGTATATGAGTAACAAGATTCGAACAAATACAAATCCTAGACAAGTCATACGGATTCGTAAAAAAGAAAGAATCCGAAAAAAGATCGTTCAGCACATGGGGTCTATCTCGAGACTGGTTGTCTATCGAAGCAACAAGTTCATCTATGCGCAAATTGTCGATGATCTTAAAGGGAATACTTTAGCTCAAGCCAACACCGGCGAAGATAGCTTTGCATCTTTCAAATCCAAGAAAAACATCGAGGCTGCAAAAAAATTAGGTAGTTTGATTGGTCAACGTGCCGTTGAGAAAAAAGTAGAAAAAGTTCTATTTGATCGAAATGGCTATGAATATCACGGAAGAATTAAAGCTCTCGCAGAGAGCGCAAGAGAGGCAGGACTTAAGTTCTAATGATGCCAGCAAAGAAAATAAACCCAAACGACTTAGAATTGTCTGAACGTATTGTTTACATCAATCGCGTTGCCAAAGTAGTGAAAGGCGGAAGACGCTTCAGCTTCAGCGTGATTGTTGTGGTAGGAGATACCTCCGGTCACGTTGGAGTAGGACTTGGAAAAGCTCGAGAAGTTCCGGAAGCGATTCGAAAAGCAGGGGAATCTGCTCGCAAAAACTTGGTAAGTTTGTCGCTAAACAATGGAACTTTTCCTCATGAAATCATAGGAAAATACGGAGCTGCATCAGTTCTCTTGAAACCAGCATCCGACGGAACAGGAATTATCGCTGGCGGAGCTTGCCGTTCGGTTCTCGAATTAGCTGGGGTTAGAAATGCTTTAACCAAATCGTTTGGCACGACCAATCCCCACAATCTAGTAAGAGCTACCTTAAATGGCCTGACAAGAATGCGTTTACCCGAGGATGTTCTTAAATCTCGAAGTGCGCAAGAAAGTGCTTATTAAGCCGCTTAGGTGAATGAATCATGGAAAAAACGACAAAAAAGACAGCTAAAGAAGTGAGTGGTAAAAAGGTTCAAGTTAAGCTGGTGAAAAGCGTTATAGCTACACCTCAGTGGATGAGAACCGTAGTCAGAACTCTTGGTTTACGTAAACTGAACGATACCAACGTTGTCACAGACAACGGCGCAATTCGCGGTATGGTTCGTAGAGTACCCCATTTAGTAGAGCTCACAGAAGTTAAGGAGTAAGCGCATGGCGCAAGAACAGCAATTTCATTTAGGTAACTTGGTAGCTCCAGAGGGCTCCCGAAAAGAAAGAATTCGACGCGGACGTGGAACTGGGTCAGGTCTGGGTAAAACCGCCGGTCGCGGCGGAAAAGGTCAGACTGCAAGAACCGGTAAAGGCCGACCAAGAGGTTTTGAGGGGGGTCAAAGTCCTCTCGTACGACGTTTACCCAAATTTGGATTTAACAGCCCCAACAAGGTTTACTTTGACGTCATTAACGTCAATGCTTTAGACTCTCATTTTCAAAACGGGGAAACCGTGACCGTGACTCAATTGGTTGAAAAAGGACTGGTTAAGTCAGAAAACGCTTTGGTTAAGGTTTTAGGGGAAGGCAACCTCACTAAAAAGCTAACCGTCAAAGCACATCGTTTCTCCAAGTCAGCGATCCAAAAGATCAATCAAGCTGGCGGACAAATTGAAGAAATTAAAAACGAAGAGCAGCAAGAACCGAAAAAATAAAATACAGGAGAACACACCTTGGCAGCAGTGGAAGGGTTAACGAAGATACCAGAACTTCGCCGTCGCATCGTATTCACCATTGGCCTCTTAGCTGTTTATAGGATTGGCTGTCACATTCCAGTTCCCGGTGTAAACACCGATACTCTATCCAGATTCTTTGAAACTAATCAAGGGACCTTGTTTGGCATGTTAAATATGTTCTCGGGAAGAGCTCTCGAGAATGCATCTATTTTTGCACTGGGTATCATGCCCTACATCAGCTCATCGATTATTTTTCAATTACTGACTGTGATTTGGCCTTATTTAAATTCTCTCTCCAAAGAAGGCGAAGCAGGAAGACGCAAAATTAATCAGTACACACGTTACGCAACCGTTGTTCTGGCCATGTTCCAAGGGTTTGGTATCGCCACTGCCCTCATGAGCGCCGACAATGCAAATTTTGTTTTGTTGCCTGGTGTGAAGTTCAAGCTCCTAAGTGTGTTTACTTTAGCTGCTGGAACAGCTTTCATCATGTGGCTAGGAGAGCAAATTACCGACAGAGGTATTGGTAATGGGATTTCTCTGATCATCTTCTCGGGAATAGCCTCTGGAATCCCAGTGGCTGCGAACCAAACTCTCAAAATGGTTAAGGAAGGTCAGTTAGCTCCATTAACCCTCGTCATTATTTTAGCTTTGATGGTCTTGGTTATCGGAGTTGTTATCTTCTTAGAACAAGGACAAAGAAGAATACCCATTCAGTATGCCAAAAGACAGGTTGGAAGGCGCCTTTATGGCGGTCAATCAACCCATCTTCCATTGAAAATGAACACCAGCGGAGTTATTCCTCCTATTTTTGCATCATCTTTATTGATGGCTCCTCTGACAGTGATCACATTTTTGCCCGCAAACCCAATTTCCGAGGCTATTAAAGACGTGATCAACCGCGGCAGTCTTTTGTATTACACGGCTTATGTTTCACTTATTGTCTTTTTTTGCTTCTTCTACACAGCAGTCGTATTCAATCCTGAGGATGTTGCTGAAAACTTAAAAAAACATGGCGGATATGTTCCTGGAATTCGACCGGGCAAAAACACTAGTGAATACATTGATCGTGTACTTTCAAGAATCACTGTGGGTGGAGCTCTCTATTTAGCTTTGGTTTGCTTGCTCCCAGACTTTTTAATGACAAAATTCAAAGTCTCATTCTTTTTCGGGGGCACTACCCTTCTTATCTTAGTAGGTGTTGCTCTAGATACAGTATCTCAGATCCAGACCTTCCTTCTAACCAGAGATTATGAAGGGTTCATGAAAAATGCAAACCTTCGCGGACGTCGGGGCTAGCCTGTGAATATCACCGTTTTCTTAGGAGCTCCCGGTTCTGGCAAAGGTACCCAAGCCAAACAACTTTCTGAGAAATTCGGGTTTGTTCATCTCTCCACTGGCGACATGCTTAGAAGTGCGATCAAGCAACAATTACCTGTGGGACTCAAAGCCAAAACCTTCATGGATCAAGGAAATTTGGTACCAGATTCGGTCATGATTGAACTTATCGAAGAAACCCTATCATCTGTCCCCGACGATACAAACGTCATCTTGGATGGTTTTCCTCGAACTGTCCCCCAAGCTCAAGCACTCGACAGCAAACCCAAAACCAAAGTTTCTCAAGCAGTGAATTTTCTAGTTCCAGAAAACGTTCTGGTTCCCCGACTGACGGGTAGAAGAGTTTGCCCAAACTGTGGAGAGTCTTTCCATTTAGTTTTCATTCCACCGACTAAAAAAGACACCTGCAACAAGTGCTCAACTACTTTGATTCAAAGAAGCGACGATACGGAAGAAGTTGTTCGCCGAAGATTAGAGGTCTTTAGAACTCAAAACGAAGGCTTGGTCAGTTACTTTTCCGGCCACAATAAACTCATCAACCTCAATGCCGACAAAGCAGTAAACACAATACAAGATGAGCTACTAAAAATTTTAAAGCAGTAATGGTCAATATCAAATCACAAAGAGAATTAGATCTCATGCGCCAGTCGGGTAGACTAGTTGCAAAAGTTCTTATGAACTTAACCAAACTAGCAGTGCCAGGCACAAAGCTCAGTGAGTTAGATCAAGCTGCTGAAGAGCTTACTTTAAGTTTTGGAGCAAAGCCCTCATTTAAAGGATACATAGGTTATCGCCACAGTTTATGCGCCTCTGTAAACGAACAAGTCGTTCACGGAATTCCAACAGAACGAATCCTCAAAGAGGGTGACATCATTGGTTTAGATTTTGGTCTTAGCTTTCAAGGTTTTCACGGAGACAGTGCGGTTACCGTCGCTGTCGGAAAAGTTTCAGCCGAAGCCAAAGAAATAATGCAAGTCACTAAACAATCTCTTTACGCTGGAATAGATGCTGCTCGGGCAGGAAATACAATTAAAGATATCGCTTTAGCGATCGAGTCTGTCGTTAAGCCTCACCGTTTCGGAATTGTGAAAGAGTTTGTTGGACACGGTATTGGACAAAAACTTCATGAAGACCCCCAGGTTCCAAACTATGCAGCGGGCGCATCCAACTTGAAACTCAAACCGGGAATGACTATCGCTATCGAACCCATGGTTAACCGCGGAACTCATAAAGTTCGTGTACTTGCAGATAGATGGACTGCAGTAACTGAAGATGGACAATTATCTGCTCATTACGAGCATTCGATCGCAATCACCGACGGTGAACCTGAAATTTTAACTGCTTGGGAAAACCTTCAAGATGATACTGAAGGCCAGGCACTAATTAACCAATTAAATGAGAGGGGCAAGTATGGCCAAAGAGGACCTAATCCAGCTTGAAGGAACCGTTGTGGAGCCTTTGCCTAATGCGATGTTTAGGGTTGAACTTCCAAATGGGAAGGTAATTCTGGCTCATATTTCAGGCAAAATGCGAATGAACTACATTCGGATTCTTCCGGGAGATAAAGTAACAGTAGAGGTTTCTCCTTACGACTTAACAAGAGGGAGAATTACCTATCGAGCTAAGTAACTCAATATACAGGCTTATTTGGTGGCGCGTTAAAACCTTGCTGGACGTGGCTTTTTAAAAAAAGACTGGTTGATAACTCTTTAAAAAACAGTTAAGCAATCGAATTGACAAAGTAATAGGACTTGTCCTAAATAGGCTTTTTACTAAAAGGGTATAGAAGTGAAAGTAAGAGCATCAGTAAAGAAAATTTGTAATAAATGTCGGATATTTAGACGAGGTGGCGTAGTTCGGGTTGATTGCGCAGATCCACGTCATAAACAGAGGCAGGGGTAATTTGTGGCACGCATTGCTGGAGTCGACTTACCAAGAAACAAAAGAATCGAAGTTGGATTAACTTACGTTTTCGGAATTGGTCGCAGTCTTTCTGCAAAAATTTTGAAACAAGTGAATGTTGATCCCAACAAGAAAACAGATCAATTGGGTGACGATGAAGTCGGTCGCATCCGTGATCACATCGAAAAAAATGTACCTGTTGAAGGCGAATTACGTCGCACTATCGGGATGAATATCAAGCGCCTGATGGATCTTCAAACTTACCGAGGACTGAGACATCGTAAAAGTTTGCCAGTAAGAGGTCAACGAACCCACACTAACGCTCGAACCCGAAAAGGGCCTCGAAAAACAGTAGCCGTTCGAAAACAGCTTAAAGTGATGAAGTAAGGTTTTAGGAGTCATATTGTGAGTAATCAAACACCTGCTGTGGAAGGTGAAGTAAAACAAACCACAGAAGTTAAAGAACCGAAACGCAAAAAGTCCTCCAAGAGGGAAATTCCAGTAGGGTTAGCTTTTATTCAAAGCTCTTTCAATAACACTATTGTAACTATCACCGATCCAGCAGGAAATGTTATCTGTTGGTCTTCCGCAGGACGAAAAGGCTTTAAAGGTGCCAGAAAAAGTACGCCCTTTGCTGCTCAAATCGCTGCCGAAGATGCTGCAAGAATCGCTGGTGATCAAGGTGTTCGAACCCTTTCAGTTTTTGTAAATGGTCCCGGCGCTGGTCGTGAGTCAGCACTTCGTGGCCTTCAGTCAACTGGAATGAAAATCACTTTTATCAGAGATGTCACACCCATTCCTCACAATGGATGTCGGCCCTCAAAACGTAGACGGGTTTAGGAGTTAATTGTGGCTAGAAGTACTTGTTCAGTTTGTAAGTTTTGTCGAAGAGAAAACATGAAGCTCTTCTTGAAGGGCGATCGTTGTTTCGGTGATAAGTGCGCATTTGAACGCCGAGCTTATCCACCAGGGCAACATGGCCAAACAAGAACCAAAGTTTCTGATTTTGGTCTTCAATTGAGAGAAAAGCAAAAGGTCAAAAGGATCTACGGACTTTTTGAAAGACAATTTAGAAAATATTTCGATGTCGCTGATAGACAAAAAGGTGTCACGGGTATGAATCTTCTACGAAGATTGGAAACTCGACTAGACAGCGTAGTTTATCGAATGGGGTTTGGTGACAGCAGAAAAGAAGCAAGACAATTAGTGCTTCACTCTCACATCTTGGTCAATGGTAAGTCGGTAAACATTCCCAACACCATTCTTCGAGCCAATGATGAAATCAGCATCCGACCGAAGAGTCAGAAAATGACCACTATTCTTCGTTCAATTGAAAACGCAAAAAAGAGAGAAATTCCAGATTGGTTAGAAGTGAATGCTGCTGAATTCAAAGGACGGGTCAAATTCCTTCCAGAACGCAATCATGTAACTTTACCGATCGAAGAAAACTTGGTCGTCGAGCTCTACTCGAGATAAGGGGCAATAAAATGGATCTAAATATTTCGCACAAAAACTGGCGCAGTTTGATTAAACCAAAAGGATTGGAAATCGAGAGAGATTCCCTCACCGATACCTATGGAAAATTTGTAGCAAAGCCTTTGGAAAGAGGTTTTGGTGTTACTATCGGAAACAGCTTGCGCAGAATTCTACTCTCCTCACTTCAGGGGGCTGCAATTACTGCAGTAAGAATTGATGGAGCTCTTCATGAGTTCTCTGCACTTTCTGACGTTTTAGAAGATGTCACTGACATTATTCTGAACTTGAAAGAAGTTCGTTTTAAACTTTATGCCGACGGCACAAAAACAGTAACCATCGATAAAACGGGTGCTGGTCCGATCACTGCTGCAGATATTCAAGTAGATGATACAGTCGAAGTGTTAAACCCCGAGCAACACATTGCAACTCTGGGTAAGGAAGGAAGATTCCGTGCTGAACTTAGAGTCGAGTTTGGCAAAGGTTTCGTCACCGCAGAATCACTAAAAAGAGAAGATCTTCCTGCTGGCGTAGTTCCGATTGACGCTTTCTTCTCCCCAGTACGCAAAGTGAATTACATTGTATCTCACGCTCGTGTTGGACAAAGAACTGACTATGACAAACTTGAAATGGAAGTTTGGACTGACGGTTCCGTAAGACCCGAAGATGCGGTTGCATACGGTTCCAAAATACTAAAAGACCAATTAAGTATTTTCATTAACTTTGATGAGAGCCTAGAGCCCGAAATTCTTGAGCCCATCATCGAGCAAGAAAAAATTAACGACAACCTCTACAGAACTGTAGACGAGCTAGAATTGTCTGTTCGTTCAGCCAATTGTTTACAAAATGCAGGAATCAAATATATTGGTGAGTTGGTTCAAAAAACCGAAGCTGAAATGTTAAAAACTAAAAACTTCGGTAGAAAATCACTCAATGAAATTAAAGAAATTCTAATTGAGATGGGTCTTGGATTTGGAATCAAAGTTGAAAGCTTTGACCCCGAAACTTATTTTGCTAACAAGAAAAAGAAGGATAGCGGAGCAGACTCTCTAAACTAGAGTTAATATCGCTAGGAAGTTGTTATGAGACACGCACACTCTGGAAGAAAGCTAGGACGTTCACCCGATCACAGAAGAGCTACATTGAGAGCACTCACTTTAGCCCTCATTGAAAATGAGTCGATTCAGACCATTCCATCAAGAGCAAAAGAGCTCCGATGGTATGCTGAGAGAGCCGTTACATTGGCCAAACGTGGAGATGTTGCGAGTGTTCGGCAACTCGTTTCAATGCTCGGAAGCACCCAAACCAATGTTCCTGGTGAAAACAGAGTTCGCAATGCTATTGAAAAAGTAAAAAGAGATTTAGCCCCTAGATTTAAAGACCGAAACGGGGGTTACACACAAATTTTCAGGCTTGCTACTCGAAGAGCAGGAGATAACGCTGAACAGTGTGTCATGCGTTACCTTCCTGGACCTGAAGAGAAAAAGTCTGCAAAGTCTCCAAAAGACAAAACAGAAGCCAAAAAAGCTGCTAAAGAAGTAAAAAAGAAAGCTGCGCCGGCGGTGGAAGATAAGCCAGCACCTGCTAAAAAGGCTGATAAGGCCACTGCAAAGCCAGCTGAAGACAAAAAGCCCAAAGCAAAGAAGGACTAAAATAATTTGGTAAACACTACCCGAAAGTTTTCCACTGTGCGTGGGATACTGTGGATAGTTGTATTTTTTGCCTTGTTGTGGGTCTTTCCTTTACTCACCAGTAATAATGATCACGAATTCGAGTTAAACCCTAACTCTCAAGAGAAGTTTCCTCAGGAATTCCCTTTAGCAACTCGACTCACAGTTTTTAGAGATGCTTCCAGTAAAAAACGGCTTCCTCGAAGCAAAGTTACCCTTCAAGATTTAGTAAAAGAGGCCAGTGGACCCGTTCTAATTAACTTCTGGGCCACTTGGTGCCCCCCATGTTTAGAGGAGCTGCCTTCAATTGAAATGCTACACCGTCAGATTTTGTCAAAGGCCCTTCAAAAAAACTCAAAAGTCCCTACCCTAGTAACTATTTCAGTCGATGATCGAATTGAAGACATTACTAAATTAGAATCGACTTTAGACTTCAAGCCGAGCTTCACAGTGGTTTACGACCGAGAAGGTGAGCTTGCCAGAACCATGGGAACTACAAAATTTCCAGAAACATACCTTGTTAACGCCCAAGGCAAAATTCTGTACAAGTGGCTGGGTCCACAAGAGTGGCTTTCCGATGATGTACTGCAACAACTTAAGACCCACTTAGAATAGATTGTTCTGCTACAATAAGCTCATGAGCAAAATCTACCAGACCTTATTATTTCTTTTACTGAGCCTTAACTTTCAATCCTGGGCGAGCACTCAAGAAGACCTCAACATCGAATCAGGAAAAATACAACCGGACGTCGTGAGCCCGATTGGCAAAAATAAAATCAGAGATCATCTTCAAACCCTCTCAAGAAACATCACACTTACTGAGACCAACCTTAGTTCCACCCAGAAAAATATCTCTGTCATTGAAACAGAAATCAAAGAACTTGAAGATCTTTCTGAAGAACACCTCAAACTTAAAAAAAGATACTCCGACTTTTTGTCAACCGCTGCTAAGGAAACCGTTAAAAACAATAAGGCCTTAAAAGAGATTGAAAATTACGAGGCAAAAGTAGCCCCTTTAAATAAAGACACTCTCAAATCAACCCAAATCAGCGAAATACAAGCCGCCAAAGATGAAAAGTTAAAACGAATAGAGTGGCAAAAAGAAACAGAACAGAAAAAAAATAAAATCACAGAACTTTTAACTGGTGTTGAGAAGAATCTTCAATCGATTGAGGGGCGGAAGATTCCCCTAAAAGAACAATTAAACACTTGGAAAAATCGACTGAACGAGTACCAAAACACTCTCACTATCTTAAATCAAAAAAAACAAGCTGCAGAAAGATTTGTAGCTTCACAAAATACAGCCAACAAAAACGAAAAATAGCAATACTTTCAAATACTTAGAATTTATTCTGGCTTTTAGACCGGCTTGAACATTCTTAATCTGTTTGAGTGATTATCGTCAGAAAACATCCCGAAATCATCTGCAAATTCGCTTCCTTTTCAACGAAGTTAGGAATAAAAGAAAAGGATCATGGGTGTCATTAATCATGTTCCACCGTTAGATCTTAAGAGGCAGTACGAACCTCTTTCTAAACAAATTCTAGAAACATTCGAACGAATATTTAACTCCGGTGGATTTATTCTCGGTCCCGACGTAACTTCATTGGAAAAAGAGCTCGCTCAGTTCTTAGGAGTTTCACATACCATAGGCGTTACCAGTGGAACTGATGCTTTATGGCTAGCTCTAAAAGCCGTCGGAATTAAACCTGGCGATCATGTTCTTACTTCACCGTTTACATTTTTTGCAACGGTAAGCGCAATATGTAACGCTGGTGCTATTCCTGTTTTTGCTGACATTGATCCTGACACCTTCAATATCTGCCCTGAGAAAATAAAACAGGCCCTCAAACAAGATACAAATAAAAAAATAAAAGCGATCATACCTGTTCATCTTTACGGACAGGCCGCAGAAATGAACGCGATTTTATCTCTAGCTGAACAGCACAATCTTTTTGTTATTGAAGATGCCTGTCAGGCTATCGGCACTCGGCACGATAAAGGCGTCGTGGGGTCGCTGGGACATTTGGGCGCTTTCAGCATGTTCCCTACAAAAAACTTAGGTGCATTTGGTGATGCAGGCTTCGTTTCAGTGAACAACTCATCATTAGCTGAAAAAGTGACTCTCCTTCGTACGCATGGTTCTACTGTTAGATACCATCATGAAATTGTCGGCAGTAACTGCCGCATCGATACTATTCAAGCAGCTCTTTTACGAGTTTTGCTACCCCAGCTGAATAGTTGGATTCAATTGAGACAAGAAGCTGCAAGTTACTATGATGAAAGATTAAAAGAACTAAGTTCCAAAATCGAATCACCTAAAAGAGCCCCTTACAGCACCCACACTTTTCATCAATACACAATCCGAGTTCATAACGGAGGACGCGATTCCCTGAGCAAATTCTTAACGGAGTCAAAAATCGGAAATTCGATCTACTACCCTATTCCTTGTCATCTGCAGAAAGCTCTTTCTCATTTAAATTTCAAAACGGGGGATTTCCCAATTGCAGAGAAAGCAGCCTCAGAAGTTCTCTCTATACCAATTTTTCCGGGAATACTTCGACAAGAGCAAGATTATATAGTCGATACCATAGCTCGTTGGACACGTAGTCACTAGAACTCAGGTCGGAAAACAAAGCTTATAAATTAGCTGAAAAGATGAGCTGAGTAGTTCCCTGCTCTAGACCTTCTCCCAGAACAGTTTCAGCAAAATCGCCATTTTTGAGTAGATTATCAGAATAGTAGCCCATCCCCACAGTTACGTTGGGGTTTACGGTGTAGTAGAGTTCAGGATTGATCCATAATTTGTGGGACCATTTGGAGTTATTAACAGCTGCCGAGTCATACTCTCGATTGCGAACATCAGATAACATCACCGGTAAAATTAATTTCAGTCTATCTGAAAAAGCATATTCCGCTCCGACACTTGAGCGATTTTCAAAAATGGGATTGGCAAGAGGCCCTTTTCGAGTAATTGACCCTGGCTGATCGTAAAGATGTACAACGGGCGTTTCCTCAAAAGTTAAGATCAAACGGCTTGTCGCTTGGTATTTAATTTTTAGATAGTTACGAATTGCAGTGAGCATACCCGCTTGCCTTCTCAAAGCCCAAGTGGGTAGGTATTGTCTACCCTCGTAGCCGAGCGAAAAACTGCCAATATTTATTAAATTGGTAATCTTTTCTTTAAAATAACCGTCAACCAAGTACGCATTTAGACCGCTCTGACTTTCAATTAAATGGGGATCGTACACATTAGTATTAAAATCCTGTTTGTAAGTAGCGCTAGTATCTCGAGTGAACTGATAACCAAGAACCGCGGAGTCTTCAGAATGGAATTCACCCAGCATTGACTTATACGAAGGGCGAACTTCCACCGAACCTAAAACCCGTGCATCCGCTGCAGCTGCAACCGAGTTGATGTTTTGCCTTGCCGCTGGCTTTTCTTGAGAGGTCGAAGGACGGGGTTCAGCACAGACCGAAAATATATAACTATTTGATAATATGAATAAAAGAGGAAACAGCTTCAATTTCATGTGGGCTCCCAAAGTTGGCGTGTTCTATCAAATTTAGAGGAGAACGCAATAGGGAGATTTTGGCCGTATCAGCGGATATTCAATGGGAAACGAGCTCCGAAAGCCGATTTTCATAGCGAGTCCAATTAAGGCTCTGCGCATTTAAAATGGAGTCTTGTCTTAGTTTGAACATCAAATCGGGCGAACTGAGAAGTTTTTCGATTTTTTCTTTAATTTGTTCAGATGACCTTGCGGGCACTCGTAAGCCCGCTGATTCTAAAAAAGTAAAATCGGCAGCCCCACAATGGGTAGTAGTAATGGGGACCAAACCACTCGCCATCGCCTGAATAAGGGTTTGACCAAATCCATCTTCAATTGTTGGAAAAACGAAGACGTGGTGCTTTCGTATCTCTTTTGCAAGCTCTGATTGAAGCATAGGTCCTTGGTAATTGAAATGGGAATACTTGGCCAAGCAATCCTTGAAATCCGGCTCGACAGCCCCAATGAGATTCAATTCAACTTGTCTCGGTGAAAAATCTTTGGTCGCTTCAAGAAGGTACTGAACACCTTTTCGATAACTTAAAATTCCAAAATAAATAAGTCGTAAGGGAACGGGGACGGGTGCTGATTCCATGGGTTTAAAGCGATCTAAATCAACACCTAGAGGGAGAACATCGATTTTTGCTGAGTTGACTCCAAGATCTACAAAAGTTTTTTTCGCAAAATTAGATAGCACCCAAATTCGATCAGCCAAAGAATATTCTTCGATTTCGCGTCTCAAACAAAAATCTCTAGCTGGAAACTTGTGTCCATACTTCTTGTATTCCTCCATGAGTAAATCGTACTGAAATTTAATGTGAGCTGAGTCACGCATTAAAATATGAAACTTCGCAGGTTTCCGTTGCAAAGTTTCCAAAGAAAAAGAAGACCAACCCACGAACAAATCAGGTTGATACTGGCCCAATCTTTCTGACAAGTATTTGCCAAATAGTTGCATTTTTAAAGCATCACCTTGAGATTCAAGTCCAACATTTCTAGAAAACCGAAAAATCAATTCTGGAATTATAAAACTCCAGATATTTTCTTTCGGAATAGAGAATCGATTTTTGGGAAGGGATGTGAAAAGATGAGTAGAGTGGCCTAGACGGACCAAAGATTGATACATAAAGTCGGAGTGAAATCGCCCCCCAACTGCAATACCTACTTTCTTCATGAAGTAAATTATAACTCAGAGTCTTTATAATAATATTTTTTTCCTGTGCGCTAGCATGTCAAAAGCTTTCTACAGACAAGTGCTTTATTTTAAGAGAAAATACTTTCCATGCCATTACTGCATCCGAACATCGACCCGGTGATTTTTCGCCTAGGGGGTCCCTTTCAAATAACTTGGTACTCCTTACTTTATGTGGGAGGTTTCCTTCTGGCTCGAAGTATTCTCAAGAGACTATCGAAAGACCCAAGATTCAAGTTCACTGCTCAACAAATGGATGATTTTGGAATTTGGTTGCTTGTGGGTGGGGTCATCGGCGCCCGAATTGTTTACTGTGTGGTTTATGATTTTAATACTTTTATCGCTAACCCTTTTTGGTTGTTTCAGACCTATAAAGGGGGACTCTCATTTCACGGCGGGTTAATCGGAACGGTCGTAGCAGCTATTATATTTTCTAAAAAACATAAAATACCTTTTTGGAACCTTGCAGATGCAATGGCACTAGCTACACCGACCGGACTTGCCATGGGCAGGGTTGGGAATTTCATCAATGGAGAACTTTACGGACGAGAGACTAAACTCCCTTGGGGGATGATATTTCGCGGAGGCGGTCCCATCGTTAGACACCCATCTCAACTTTACGAATTTTTCTTAGAAGGTGTTGTTTTATTCGCAATCCTCTGGTTTTTAAAAAACAGACTCAAAAAAGACGGACAACTCTCCATTGTCTTTTTAATCGGTTATACTTTTACTCGTTTTATTGTTGAGTTTTTCAGGGAACCCGATGCTCATTTAGGATTCTTTTTCTTGGGTCTTAGCATGGGACAAATTCTGTCCCTAATTCAATTAGTAGCCGGTTTACTTCTAGCTTGGGTTGTTTCGAGGAATGAATCTAGCTTTAAAGAGGATAAAAAACGAAAAGTCCCTAGTTAATTGGCCTTTGGGATTTTCTATCCAGCCGTGACTGCGGTTTTGAACCTCTGCCGTTACTCAATCTCGGAGCCCACTTTTCTAATTGATGACGAATCTGATCACGCTCATGCAGTAAGGTATGACTAATTTTTCGTTCAATTTTTCTTTTAGATTTGGAAAGTTGCGAAACTAACTTGTGTAGATTTATTTGCATCGCCGAGTTCTGACCGTGGGACAAAGCTGTGGATCTTAAGTTTTTTAAGGTCTTTTCCAGATCTTCATAGACACTGATGAGCTCTCCTAGGCGCTTGCCTGGTTGAGCAAGACGAAGGTAAATTTTTCCCGCCTTCGAAGCGGATTTTACCCCTTTTTTTGTTGCGACGCGTCTTTTCATTACCCCTCAAACCTGAGTAAGGATTGCCTCAAATAGTTGGGGTTGGCAAGTTTAGAAAGTAGGAAGGAAAAAGCTCAGACCTGCGAAAACAGAGAAATTGCTGCGGGGCTTCCTGCTTGAGTAGACCTCTGCAAACGTTACATAGTCACGTAGATCTATGACTAAACCCATAAAATCAGAGGTAAAAATTTTAAATCCTAATCCAAAATCAAAAGCTGGCTCCATTCCAGATCGAACAGTTGATTCAGTTAATGCGCCTCCCGATGGATGAGCCAATTTAATAGTTTTTGTACTCGCTAAACCTGCTCCGAGAACAGCGTAAATGTCAAAATAGAGCACTTGATTACCTATGAACCTAATTTTTCCATAGAGGGGCGATAAAACAAGGTTCGAAGTTGCGAGCAGATTTATTTGGCTAAATTGAACATTCGTCAAATTTTTTGAGGTTACTTTACTTTTAATATCAGAAGTAATCGATGGCATACCATATTGAACATCTAGTACTTCCCATCCAAAATGGTCCGAAATATGCCAAAGAGCTTTGCCACCTAACATCAAGTGATTGACGACGGAGTCGTAAGGCATCATCCCACCTGTAACACCGACCTCAAATTTGTTAGCTTTGTAAAAATATTTGTTCCTCACGACGGAATTGATTGACCGTTCAAGACTACCCTGACTATCCAATGCCGTTGGCTTTGCGGCCCAGATTTGCGAGTTCAGAAATCCAATACATAGAAATACAAGAAGCTTTTTCATGGTGTTCTCAGTTTAGTTTGGAGATTGTTTTAATTGTCACACGCCTGCCAAATTTGTTCAATGCCCTGCGAAGCATGGTATACTACGCACTATGTCGTCGGGTCTGCTCAATGTCATTCTTCTCGTACCAGTGTTTTTGTTTTCACTCTGTTTTCATGAGTTTGCTCATGCTTGGATGGCGGTCAAACGAGGAGATCCAACCCCACAGCTCTTAGGACGACTCTCCATGCACCCGATGGCCCATGCCGATATTTTAGGCACACTTATTCTTCCCACTCTCGCAATTTACACAGGAGCCCCCTTTTTTGGGTGGGCCAAACCCGTTCCGGTAGATATTAGAAACTTAAAATACGGTCGTAGAGATTTTGCGTTAATTGCAGCGGCAGGGCCGTTAGCCAACTTAATACTTGCAGCTTTAACAACTGTATTCCTGTACTTTTTGGTTAGAGTACCCATGCAGAATTCAATAACTGAGACACTGCAAACTTTTTCTCTTGTAAGCATCCAAGTAAATCTTATGTTAGCTTTTTTTAACTTGTTACCCTTAGCCCCACTTGACGGCTTTAATGTAATTCAAGGTTGTGTTCCTCAGCGAGTGGCTATTATGCTCAGCAAAACCTCTCAGTTTTCCGGAATTATTCTTATTGTTCTGTTACTGACAGGTAGTTTTAAATACTTGTCTATACCTGTGCAATTAACTTTTAGATTTCTGCTGAATCTGATTGGATGAAATCAAAGCAAATTGATAGGATCAACATCAACTGCCATCTTCACATTACTCTTCTGCAACTTTTCCCAATCGAACAACATTTTTAAAAGAGTTTGAATCTCTTTAACAGACTCTGTTTTAACTAAACACTGCCATCGATACATTTTTTTTACTTTTGAAATGGGGGCCTCGGTAGGTCCTAGTATCTGACATTTAGGAAATCTTCGATTGAGCTCGCTTTGAATAATCCGGACAACTTGATTTGCAAAAGTTTCGACTCTCTGAGGATTAGTATGCTGAAATCTTAGCATCACTGCTCGATGAAAGGGTGGAAATTGAAATAGTTTTCTCGTTGCCAATTCAGTGCGATAGAACTCTTCTTGATCCTGATGGCTGGCAGCTAATAACACCGGATGACCAGGATTCAATGCCTGAATAATAACCTCTCCAGGAGTATCCGCCCTGCCCGCACGCCCCGAAACTTGTGTGACAACTTGAAAAGTTCTTTCATTGGCCCGAAAATCAGGCAAGTTTAAGCTCGCATCAGCTAAAAGGACCCCCACTAACGCGATTCCTGGAAAATCATGACCTTTCGCGATCATCTGGGTACCTATAATAAAGTCCACTTCTCGCTCGTGAATACGATTCAAGATACGTTCGAGATCTTTTTTGTTTTTAATTACTCCCCGATCCATTCGACAGATTCGAGCTTTGGGAAAAATAGATTGAAGAGTCTTTTCGACTTGTTCGGTTCCTAAACCCATGGTGTCTAGCCGTATTCCTTGGCAAACCTCACACGAGTGGGGCACTTTTTTTTGCTCTCCACAATAGTGACATTTTAAAATTGGGGGATTCTGATAATAGGTCAAAGAAACATCACAATTCCTGCATCTCCACGTGTGACCACAATCACTGCAAAAAAGAAAGTGGGCAAAACCCAACCGGTTTAAATACAACATGGCCTGTTGGCCTTGCTGCAAGGTTTTCGAAAGAGAATCTACTAGGGTCCGACTAAGCCAACTTATGTCTTGTGAATACCACTGGTGTTTGTCCTTAATATCTACAAATTGCGTTTTAGGCATAGCTCGTTTGTTCACTCTTTCGGGAAGCTTTAAATGAACATACCTAGCTGAGATTGCATTTTGATATGTCTCGACCGATGGAGTAGCCGAACCTAAAATGACCTTGGCACCTAATAACTTCGCCCTAACTACTGCCAAATCTCGAGCATTGTACCGAAGAGAATCTTCTTGTTTAAAAGAAGTTTCGTGCTCTTCATCAACAACGATCACTCCAATGTTCTTTAAAGGTGCAAATACGGCAGACCTAGCTCCGATCACTATCTTGGCAGTTCCTGAAGTGATCAAATCCCATTGCTGTATGCGCTCCTTTGGCGTCAAATCGCTATGGAGAACTGCGATCTGATTTGGAAAACGACTGGAAAATCTTTGAGTCAATTGAGGCGTAAGAGCGATTTCAGGCACCAAAATGATACCCGTTTTATCCTTCTGGATCATAGATTCTAGAACATTTAAATAGACTTCAGTTTTTCCACTACCTGTAACGCCGTGAAGAAGGTACGGACGAGTCTCACTGAGTTCTAAAATAGATTCCACAGCAGATTTTTGAAAAGGGTTGAGCTCATATTCTATTTGGAGGGGGTTCTGAGCTCGTGCTTCAGGAGAGCGCTTGATTTCCTTGGCTATTTTTTTTCTAGGAGTCCAAAAAGCTTTCGGAATTGCAGTAGCAATCACTTCGCCCAAGGGATGACAGTAATAATCACTAACCCATTTAAGAAATTTAAACATCTGCTCGTCGAAAACTGGATTAGCTACTAAAACATCAAGAACATTTTTTAATTTAGAGCTCTCAACCTCTGCTTTTTCTGGAAAACCCACCACAAATCCATAGGTGGTTCGGCTTCCAAAAGGAACTGACACGACACTCCCCATGGACAAATCCCGCGCTGAACTCTCATCTATTAAGTAGTGAAAGGAATTTGCGACTCGAACGGGTATTGCAACATCAACGATCATCTATTGCCCAACAGAATAATCAGAGCTTCTTCCGCAGCTGGAGCATTGAGCAACACTTTCGGAGCTCGCTGCCATGACTGGAGCCAATCTGCAACTTGGCGTCTATTCAAGATTCGCACTGTCACTAGTTCAGACTGTATTAGCTCACGTCCCCCTCGAATGAAGGTAGCACGTTTCGGAAAAGTAGCTTCTTTAAGATTCAAAGTTAATTTATCAAAAGTCCAACTCGTGACTTCTGAAGAGTCTAACCACTCAATTTTACTTACCCCAACTCCAGCTTTATCAAAATAAACTGTGCGCTTTGAATTCTGATCTTGATATCCTACTACTGAAATAGAGGGACCCGAGGGTAAAAGAACTAAAGAGATAGAATCGTGGGTCAGATAATTACCTTTAATATCCCAAGATTGAGGGTCTCCTTGGGGATCAAAACCGTCTTTGAACTGTTTAAGTTGATCCCATTTGAGAAACTTTTCGTTAATAAGCGCATCTCGAAACTCAAAAGCCGAAACCGCCGTGAAATTTTTTAGAAATAGGAGCGACCGAGCAGGAATCTTTTTGTCTGTACCGACAGTATAAGTTCGCTTTTCCAAAACTCCCGAAAGAAACAGTTCAGAATTTAATGGCTTCCACAAAAATTTAAGCCCTTTTGGCTCAAGAATAAATCTTTCCTCGACTTGGCTCCAGCCACCCGCTGCATTGCCGACTTGATGAACAAAAACATATTCCAGTATTTCTCCTGTTTTTCTAGAATCAAAAATCTGTTTCAAAACCGAGGAAACAGGTGGAATAAAGCCGTGGGCATTTAATGCAAAAAAAACAAACAGACTGAAAAAAATTTTCATATTGATTTCATGTACTCTCGAACACGACCACTCAGCTCTGGTCTTCTCAACGCAGCATCAATTTGAGCCTTCATATAAAAAAGAGGATTTCCAATATCATAACGACATCCTTTTAAAAGCACTCCATGAAGCTTACCAGCTGCGCACAACTTATCCATCGCATCGGTCAACTGGATCTCTCCCCCAACCCCGGGTTTAGTTTCTTTTAGAGCATCAAAAAGCGATGAATCAAATACGTACCGCCCTATAATCGCATATTTGCTCGGTGCTGCTTCAGGCTTTGGCTTTTCAACTGTACGTTTCACCTTGAGTGGAACATCCCCTAAATCTTTGCCTCCCAGATCAAGAATTCCGTATGAAGCGC
The DNA here is from genome assembly GCA_002342225.1 of Bdellovibrionaceae bacterium UBA2466. Taxonomy (GTDB): domain Bacteria; phylum Bdellovibrionota; class FAC87; order UBA2466; family UBA2466; genus UBA2466. Next base: position 25,647 of record DDPO01000157.1, read on the forward strand.
TATCTTGAAGTGGAATCTCAACAACTCCCACAGTTGACGAATTTAGCTCCACCGCTGCATCTACGAGTTTTTTAAGTGGGGCCTTTGTTTGATTGATTTCGTCCCAAGGTGGAAAAATTTCATCGCCTAAACACACTGCAAATTTTTCATTTCCGATCATGTTCCTAGCGCAGTAAACAGCATGACCCAGCCCTAACGGTTCTTTCTGTCTAACCGACATCACTTCACAGAAGCTGCCGATATGACGAACTTTATCTGCCAATGCATCTTTTCCCCTCTTTCGAAGCCAATTTTCAAGGTTGGGGGATAAATCAAAATAGTCTTCAAGGGCATGTTTACCCTTGCTAGTGACAAAAATAATTTGATCAATACCAGCCGACAAAACCTCTTCGGC
>DDPO01000157.1:26058-36788 GCA_002342225.1 Bdellovibrionaceae bacterium UBA2466
CGAGTTCCTAGCCCTGCTACCGGAATAATGACTTTTTTAACCGACAAATTCATAACATTTCCCTTTAGTTACTATAGTCTTCCCTTGGACCCAACATAAGTCAAAAGACTAAGTCGATTGTGTTAAATTCGGCTAGGCCCCTCAAAAAAACTGTTGTTTTTTAACCACACCACAAGCATGATAACGCATCACATCGTGCCTAGACGTAGGTCATTGAGACCTTAGCAGCCTGTGGTATGGTGTTTGCTGTAGTGGAGTTTCCGGCGATTTATGGGTGTCACTGTTTTTAATACTTCAGAAGGCTATCGGGTGCAGAAAACGATAAGCGACGTAGTGAGTTTCGAAGGGATCGGCCTTCACTCGGGAATCAAAGCAAAGCTCAAGCTACGACCAGCCTCAGTAAACCAAGGCATCGTCTTCATACGAACAGATCTTGCGGAAAGAACGGCTATCCCCGCTTATTTCACATCGGTCGTGTCCACTGCGCTTGCGACTTCTATTGGAAGCAAAGAGGATCCGAATAATCGGGTTTCTACTGTTGAGCATTTAATGGCTGCTCTTTACGCCCTAGGCATTACCAATGTAACGGCTGAAATCAACGGTCCGGAAATTCCAATACTTGATGGAAGCGCCTCAGAATTTATTAAAGGAATTTTAAAAGTTGGCATTGAACTTCAACCTTTCACCCATAAAACTCTTCAAATTTTAAAACCGATCAAAGTTTACAGAGATGGAACCGTTTGCGAGCTTTTGCCCAGAAACAATTTAAGGCTAACAACCTCAGTGGATTTTCCACACCCTTCGATTGGGTTACAAACCTTCGCCCTAGACCTCACTCCCGATACTTTTATTCAACAAGTTTCAAAAGCACGAACTTTTGGCTTTCAATCAGATTTAGAAAAGCTACGGGCAAAAAACCTAGCATTAGGAGCCTCAATCGAAAATGTTTTAGCTTTTTCAGAAACTGACATCTTAAATCCAGAGGGGTCAAGATACCCTGACGAATGTGTTCGACATAAACTTTTAGACGCCATTGGTGATCTTGCTTTATGTGGTTGTTGGATTCAGGGTGAGCTAGTGAGTTTTCGTGGGGGGCACTCGATCCACTTAATGCTATTGCAGGCTCTTGATAACCATCCGAACCATTGGGAATTATTGCCCAGTGAACCCCTCAGAAAACCTTACCTCTCTCGACAAAAACAAGATCCAACTCTAGCTTTTTGACTCACTAGGATTTCTTTTTTAACCACCCACTAATCTGCCCCTTTTCGAGGGTGCAAACTTCATCGGCTAGTTCTTCAATGTCGGTTGGATCATGACTCACCAATATAGCTGCTAGTTTTAACTCATCGACCAACTCTTTCAGCGCTTTTCTTGCCCCAGACTTTAGTTCGACATCTAGCCCAGAAAAAGGCTCATCAAGGAGAAGTATGGGAAAGCCTACCACTAATGCTCGAGCGATGGCGACTCGTTGAGCCTCCCCTCCTGAAAGCGAATGAGGATAACGATCGGCCAAATCAGCAATACCAAGCTTTTTGAGCCAAGGTATCGCAAGCTCTTTTTGCACACTTTCTGAGTGTTTTTTTATTTTTAGACCAAAACAAACGTTACCCAAAACTGTCAAATGAGGGAAAAGAGCGGGCCGCTGAAAAACGATAGCAATTCGCCTCTGCTCAGGGGGTAGCGATGACAAATTAGTATCATTAAAGTGAATTTCTCCCTCCGAGAGAGTTTCAAAACCAGCAATTGCATTTAAAAGCGTAGATTTCCCAGAGCCACTTTTTCCTACTACCCCCAAAATTGATCCGGATTGAACTGAAATATTTTTCACAAAGATCTGAAAACTATCTCGTCCCACTCTTAAATTTTTAATCGTTAGTGTTCCCATGACTCTTTCACCAAAAAAATGCATACCATCGTAAACAGCAGCAGTACACCAACAGCATTTGCTTCTCCGAACTGATATTTACCCATCAAACGAAAAAGCCAGATTGAAAATGTGGCATTTCCGCTCGATTCAAACAATAACAAAGCCCCAACTTCACCAAGTGATATCCCCAAGCCAGTAACGATTGAAGAGGCTATACTTTTTTTGAGCATCGGCAACTCTACTTGGGTCAACAGTTGGCTATGGCTAGCACCGAGACTCTTTGCAGAAAAATAGATTTCATTTTCTATTTTTGAAAAGCTTTCACTAAAAATCCGGAAACTTAAAGGTAAAGCACTCAACGCTTGAATGACGACAACCCCCCACAACCCCTCACTACCCAGATCTCTAAAAGAAGGCGCCCAAGTAAGCAGAGCGGCACCAAAAACCATATTGGATACCGCGACTGGCAGTATACTCAAAAAAGAAACCCATCGTTTAACTTTTTCAGACCTGAAGTGGCGCGCTAAATAAGCCGAGCTAAATGCTAGAAAAGATGAAACGATAGCGACTTTCAATCCCAAAAGAATACTAAACTTTAGGGTACCCAAAATATCGTTAGGAGAAAGCTTACTAATTGAAGTGCCCCCTTTTACAAAAAGATAAATCATCGGCAGCAAAACTACGAGGCAGAAAAAAAACCAAGTGACCGCAAAAACAAGTTTTTCCCCAACACCTGTCCTGCACTGATAAATGAGTTCCTGAAGGCGGGGCCTAAAACCAATTCTCACTTCAGAGGCCGTACCACTGAAAAGATGCGCTACAAAACAAAATAATAATTGGATGCTGGCTAAAAGAGCAGCCAATTTAAGGTTAAAATCAACTTTGATAGCTTGATAGATCGCAACTTCGAGACTGGTAAATCTAGGGCCGCCTCCCAGAATGAGGATAATTACAAAGCTGGATAGGCAATAAATGAAAACGAGAAAGAAGCTCTGAATGACCGATTTTTTTATTTTTTGAAAAGTCACTGACCAAAAAACTGTCCATCTGTTCGCTCCCAGTGAGAGAGCCACCTTCTCTTCACTTTTCTCGCTTTCAAGAAGGCTTTGGCCAACTAACCTGAAGTAGACTGAAAAATTAAAAAAAAGATGACCCAACAAAATCCCTAGCCACCCGTAGACGCCTGATTCCGGAAAAAATTTACCGACCCACCCGTGATTACCCCAGACACCTACAATGGCAAGAGCGACTATTAACGCTGGAAGAAAAAAAGTTACATGGCTAAGGATAGCAATTACTTTTACCCCAACGACCCGGGTTTCAAAACAAATAAAAGCTAACGCACAACCGAAAACTCCAGCAACAAAGGAACTCAACAAAGCTTGTTCGCAAGTAAAAAAAGTGATCCTCAGTAAAACTGCCCAATCCTCATGCAACGAATTTGTAATTGTGAGGAATTGTGTGAATAAATTCAGCAGCGGCAAAATAAAAAGGACCAAAGCTGCCCCAGAAATAATTGAAAATACAAACAGTATTTTGTTCATTTTAAATGACTGACCCATTTGATCCAATCTACGAGGAGTTTTTTTCGATCGTCCTCACTCAATTCATTAGAAAAGCTGATAGCTTTTGGATTCGGAAGATCCTTAAAGCTCTTTGGCAGGGGGGTGTGTTGTCTTGCAGGGTACATCCACTGGGTAAGTGGCAGCTGTTTTTGAACTTCCTCACTAACTAGGAGTTTCAAAAAAGCTTGAATAAGATCTCTTTTTTTAGAGCTTTTGATAACCGCAGCGCCCTCGACCTGCAACCCATGACCCTCTTTGAAAATAAGAATATTGTAACTATCGTTATTTTCCTTTTCCAAATGATAAGCACGACTCGTAGTGTAGGACAAAACCCAATCCGCTTCCCCCTGAAGGAACAATCCATAAGCTCCTGACCAACTAGGTGCGATAGTGGTAAGTTTAGGTGCAAAGAGTTCCCAGCATTGCTTCAACAATTTCTGATTTGAGCATGATTCTTGAGTCCACCGAAGAAAACTGAAACCAAGGCTCGACGTTCGTGGATCAGCAATCACAACTCTTTTTGTTGGTGCTTTTGAAATCATAAACTCTCTTAAGTTGGAGAGTTGGCCAGAAACTTCAAGTTCCGAGAAGCGTTTTTTATGGTAAATGAAAGCTAAATATCCGAAGTCAAAGGGAAGAAATAATCGATCAGAGCCTAAGTCTGCAACAGGATCCAAGCCCTCGAAAAGCTCTTTAGAAATAGGCGCAAACAATTTTGTGGCTCTTGCTCGCGAGGATAAACTACTATCAATGCCCAACAAAATATCTGCTTTAGTTTTTTCACCTTCAATCACCAACTGATTGAGAGCCTCTCCCTCGCTACCAAAAGAAACCAACTTGAGCTTTGCTCCAGTTTTTTGTTCGAACACCTTTTTTAAGATTTCACCAAATCCCGATTGTCCCATCATTGCATCATAAGTGTAGACATTTAGGGAATCGCTCTTAACCAATGAAGTTGCGCCTAAAAACCGAAAAAAACCGTAAAAGAGAAGAACAAAGGGAAGTACCTTAATCATTTGGAACGTCTCTTAATAAACAACAACGAAGCCCACTCTTGATAATTTCTGCGTTCAATATTTATAAACCCCTTTGGACCCATTAACTGAAACACTTCACGAATCTGATAGCCTAGCAGACCGCTCAAAAGCAATAGCCCGCCCTCCGGTACTAGTCTCGAATAATCATTTGACAGCTCGCGATGGGTTTCCAATAAAATATTCGAGATCACAAAATCAAACGGGCCAGTTAGTTGTTTGATATCGGTCGTAGAAACTTCTATCTTACCAATATTATTCAACTCAAAGTTTTCTTTCGCTACTTCAACGGCTATAGGATCATTATCCACAGCTACTACTTGTTGCACTCCCAAGTGATAAGCAGCCAAAGCTAAAATTCCAGTGCCAGTACCAACATCTAAGCACTTCAATTGTTCCCTCCGAGTGTTGTCCAATATTTGAGATTGAAGCGTTCGCAAACAAAGTCTTGTACTTGGATGTAGGCCTGTACCAAAAGCCTGACCAGGATCCATAATGATTGGTATGGACCCTAATGGAATAGCAGTCTGATTATCCCACTTGGGTTTTAGAAAAAAAAGATCGGTTAAGTGTTGAGCGTAGTAGAACTTCTTGTAACTCTCGCTCCAGTTTTCATCTGGGACCTCTAAAACTTGAATCGATAGTGGAATTAAATTTGGATTATTAGTTTTTAAAACACTCCAAAATTCAGCAATTTTTTCCTCAGCCATCAACTTTTGTTCCGCTGGAAAATAAGACTGCAATTCATTTGGAGAATCTACGTTTTCGTTTACTGCTTCTGCACCCAACTCGAAAAGCTTGTCAGACACAATCTCTTTCAATTCGGGATTAACAGATAACCTGAATTCGTACCAAGTTGACGGCATAATTGAGACCTATTTTTAAATTTGTCAGCGGCTATTCATCAATATTTTGAGCTGCCTTTTGCTTTTTTAGCCTTTTTTCAATCGTGGCGATTTTTCGATTGGCTCGCTCAATCTGTTCGGGTTGGTCAAGTAACGTGATTGCTTTTTCCCAAAGTTCTTTTGCTTTAACAAGTTCACCTTTTTCTTCGAGGGAATATGCATACCACCCTAAATTAATCCCGTTGTTAGGCTCTTGCACGACGGCTTTAGCAAAAGCATCCGCTGCTAAATTCCAAAGTTTTTTATTGATAAATGCAATACCAAGCTCTCGATTTGCCACTGCACTTTTGGGGTTATCACGCAAGTATGTTCTTAGCTGGTTAATAGCATCATCGTATTTTCTGAGGGCTCGATAGGCTTGCCCTCTCAAAAGCACCATGTCTGGAGTGTTACCAAGACTTTGATTGGATTCCAACTTCTCTAAAACTGCGTCGTATTTTTCGGAATCAAACAACTGCTTTACTGTTTGGTTGAAATATTCTTTAGTTTTTTCGGCTGAAAGAGCTAAATCAGGTTTTATGCTCAGCGCTTTTTGCCAATATTTCACTGCCTCTGGAATTTTGTTTTTTCGCTCGAAAAAGGACCCAATTTCCTCCAGCACCTCCGGATTTGTTCGGTTTAAACGGTAACTATCTTTTAACCAAACAAATCCCTGCTCTGAGTACTCTGGTCCCATCGCAAAATATATCTTCGCTAGCAAAAAACGGCTCGGAATATGTTTGGGCCACAGCTTTGTGGTCTGCTCCAAGTAGGTAATGCATCTTCGAATATCGTTTTGACCTTGGTAGAACCGAGAAAGCCCCCAAACTGCTTGCCCTCGATTGGGATCCTCCTTAACAACTAGGTTGTATAGAAATGCTGCTGTTGCCATTTTATCCTGAGACTCGTACATCTCCGCAATCAATTCCTGTGCAGAAACAGCTGCGGACTTTCCCTTGTTCGACTCCAAAACAGCCTCAAAAACTTTTTTGGCCTCATCATATTTCTTTTGAAGGCTTAGACTGTAACCCTGCAGCAGTTGATAATCAGCAAGTTTAGCGTTCCCTTTTTGTTCGTCTAAAATTTTTTGAGCAGAATCTAACTGATTTGTCCTAAGATAAACCCAGGCACAAGCGAATCGGTCATCTCGGTCTCGAGTGGACAGTACTTCGTACTGTTTACAAATAGCTGAGGCCTCATCAAGCCGGTTTTCCTTGAGAAGGGTTTTAACCGGAGCAACCGGAGCGTCCTCGGCCTTCATTAAGCGGTCGGCTGCTAAAACTGCTAAAACGATCCACAAAACTTTTGATATGGGCTTAGCCATGAAAATAGACCTATCCTTACTATCGCATTCGTAAGACAAATTAATAAACTTAAGCCCTCAATCATGCTCTTTTTGGAACATTTTATATATTTGAAATTGTTGATATTTAATTATTTTTCAGCAGGTGCTTTTACTTAAAAGAAACCGGATTGACTCGTTGCATTAGCTTTGTTATTTCTTGGTTCTCGGCAATCTTGGGAGATTCATGAAACAGGACATTTTGATAGTAGATGACGATTTAGCCCTATTGCAAGCTATCTCGGTCAGCTTAAGCTCGTCTTACACGGTTCATTTGGCCCAAGATTCGGCAAAAGCACACCAAATTTTGAAGTCGCGCAATATTCCAGTCATTATTCTGGATCTTCACCTACCTGAAATTTCTGGGCTTGATTTGTTGAAAAACTGGAAAAAAGAATTCCCTGAGACAGAAATTATTTTTTGCAGCGGAGAACAAAAAGTCGACAAAGCTATCGAATGCATAAGGCATGGAGCTTCGGATTTTATATCCAAACCATTCAAGAAAGAGGACCTTCTTTGTCTGGTAAAAAGAACTTTTGAAAAGTTTGAATTACGAAAGAAAAGTGAAAAACTCCAACAGCTTCTTAGCCCAATGCCTGTGGAGTTTATAGGAAAGTCTAGCGCTATTCTCGATGTCCTAGAAAAAGTAAAGATTCTAAAACATCAAACTCATTTAAATGTCATGCTTTTGGGAGAAAGCGGAACTGGTAAAGAGATCATGGCAAGACTTCTTCACCAGCAGGAAAATGATAACGACCGCCCTTTTGTTGTGGTTAATATGCCTGCGATTCCTTCGAACTTGATGGAAGCCGAACTTTTTGGGGTTGAGAAAGGAGCCTATACAGACGCAAAGCAAAGCCGAGCAGGCAAGTTTGAGCTTGCTGATGGTGGAGATATTTTTCTCGATGAGATTGGAGATCTCCCGCTCGACACACAAGCCAAACTTTTAAGAACTCTTCAGGAAAAACAGGTAGAGAGAGTCGGCTCTTCACGTAGCAGATCAGTTTCTTTCCGAGTTGTTTCTGCTACTAATCAGCCACTTTCTGAACTAATGAATAGCAAGCAATTCCGCGAGGATGTGATTTATAGATTGAGCGATATGGTGCTTTGGCTTCCCCCTTTAAGAGAAAGAAAAGAAGACATTCCGTTACTGGCGGATTACCTTGTTAAAAAACACGCAGCTTCCCATCATGCAACACAGATCAGCTCCAAAGCAATGCAAACGCTAATGAATTACGACTGGCCAGGTAATGTAAGACAACTTGAGTCCACTCTAAAAAGAGCCCTGATTTTTTGTAAATCGGGTTCTATAGATTCTATCGAAATTTACGACCCAACAACATTCAATCCGACGGGTAAGTTAACTTCACTGAGCAATGTCCAAGTTTTAGGAGCCGAAGATTTTGACCACCAAATCAAAAACCATGAAAAAAACATTATCCAATCTACTCTACAAAAGTTTGGGGGGGATAAAGTTGCGGCTATGAATGCCTTGAAATTACCCCGAGCTACGTTCTATAGAAAATTATCTCAGTTGGGCTTAGCCAACTAAATAGAGTATGATTAGAGCATGGTAAGAGCACTTCCGATTCTGCTTGTCTTGGGATTACTGACACCCGTTCTTGCTTTCTCCAAAATTGTTGGGGTCCAGCCCTCTCCGATACCGGTCAACGGAATCTTCATAAGACCCACTGGAATTCTTTTTACTCCCTTTGCTTCAGCAGCCAGTATTAATCCTGCCTCTTTACCGAGCCCGGATTCTCCAACGGCTTTGCAACTTGCCTATTCCCCCTCTCGAGGAAACGAAGCACAAAATATCTATACTGGTATTGCCACGGCTTCAAAAACATTTGGATTTGGATTTGGGTATTTCGGATCCTTAGGGGACTTAAAAACTATCAATGGTGGTTTTGCGGGGCTTGGATTCAAAAGCGATTTGCATTACTACGGCTTTAGCTACCGAGACGATGATTTGAGTTCAAATAATCTAAGCCATTTTGATCTGGCTTATCAGTACACCGACCCTAGGGAAAACCTATCTTATGGGGCAGTTGTTCGAAGTGTGAATAGCCAACCTTTTGTAGATTTTGGAATAGGTTATATTGCAGACCGATTTTTTAACATTGAGTTTAATGTAAGCACGCCCAAAATCAGTCAGTTGGGAAATGGAAACTTTACTTTAATTGGCTCTTCGAATTTTGGCGTATCTCCGCAAATCACCGTTCACGCTCAACTCAACTACTTAACCCAAAGCTCTAAAATTGAACCCGTGATAGCCGCTAACTACTGGCTTTCAGATAACGCAGATGCACTTCTCCAATTCTCTGCTCCCAATGTCTGGTCGCTGGGATTCTCTCTTTTCTTTTAATCCTTATTTAAAATTTCCTTACACCAATGCTGCCACTTAGAACAGTCCTCATCCGGTACATCGACCGTAAATGGATGTGAAAATTCAATCTCTGCACTTACACTTCCCTCTTTAAGCAGTCTCCATAGATGAGGAACAAAAGCATCGTCACCAACAAAAGCTGCAATCTCTTGGGGGCAATACTTAATTCTAAAACACTGAATTTGTAATCCACGAAGTTTGGCTATTTCAAAAGCCCCCTTTCTCCATGGTTTGTCTTCTTTCACTGTTGTTGTTCCTGAAGGAAAAATACAAATGCTTTGCCCATCTTCGAGACACGCATCTCCTATTTTTTGTACTGCTAACTTTCTAGACTCTACCGATTCTCTCTTTACAAAAACGGTTCCCACAGCACGACATGCATCTCCGATGATAGGCCAACGACTGAGTTCAAACTTAGCAACAAAGGACACTGGAGCCGTCGCCATCACTAAAGGAATATCTAAATAGCTCACATGATTTCCAACAAACAAAATAGGCCGCTCTGACACTGAAGCTCCGGTTGTCTTTACCCGAACCCCCAAGTTGTCGAGCGAAGCCCTTGCCCAATCTTTTTTTATTTGCGTTATCAGCGCTTTTCCATTGGGAAGATTTTTAGAGCGAACTCTTTTTATCTGACCAGCATGCTTAGCCGTTAAAGTGAACACTTTTAAAAGTCGTATAATGAGGGGAAACACTTTTTATCTAACTTTCCATTTCATTTAATTTACTTTGAATCTCGCCTTAATAAAAAAGGACCGAGCCTTTCGACTTCGGTCCTCTTAAATTCAGTCTCTAATTTTTACAAATTAGTGAGCTGGAGCTGCTTCTGGAGCAGGAGCTGCTTCTGGAGCAGGAGCTGCTTCTGGAGCTGCTTTAGCTTTTTTAGCTTTTTTAGCTTTTTTGCCAGCTTTGTGATCTTTGTGCTCAGGAGCTGGAGCAGTTGCATCAGCTGCTGGAGCTGCTTCAGTTGGAGCAGCAGCATCTGTTTTTGGCATTTCGTGGTGATCAGCAAAAATTGCTGTGGTTCCGAATAGTGCAACTACTAGAGCGATGATTACGTTTTTCATAGTCTCTCCTTAATTAAGTTGAATCGATTCTTACTTTTTCAAGGAACTGTTCCCCAATCTAAGTAAGACGGTAAAAATACCGCATCAAATTTCGCTTTTACAAGCTTTTTTATTAAATTTCCCTCTGTGGTCTGGGTTCAGAACGGGCTTTTATTTTGAAAACTCGGATAAGAAATGAAATCATCCCAGGAAAAAACCGATGCAAACGAACTACCCACCAGCCATGGGCCGTTATAACGCGCTCTCTCTTCCGTCGATATATGGCATTGACGATTTTTCTTGAAGCCGTGTTAGCATCCATCTGCAGCCACATAGGAATGGGGTCTTTGGCTGTTTCTGCCAGAGATCCTTTATTGTTGACTCGCCTTATTTCGGAAACAACAAAACCAGGAGCAATGTGAGTCACAGCTATTCCGCGAGGCAATAGCTCATGATACAAAGCATCACAAAGAGCTCTCACACTAAATTTACTCATTGCGTAAGCTGAAATGCCGGGAAGAGATACGTAACCATTTACACTTCCAACAATCGCAAGCCTTCCTCGGGTTTCTGCCAAAGAGGGAATGGTCTCCTTGATAG
>DDPO01000147.1:0-461 GCA_002342225.1 Bdellovibrionaceae bacterium UBA2466
CTCGATATTCCACAAACTATTCCCTTCAAACGTATCCGGGCTAGAATCCAACATTTAGAGAAAAAGATTGGTCAAAAACCTAAAGTTTTCTCAACCCACAGTACTCACTCGGGTGATGGAAAAAGCTTTATCACCGCCAATATTGCAGCATCCTTTGCGGCTCAAAACCAGAAAGTACTCTTGATAGACTGCGATCTTAGAAAAAAAGCAATTTCCAAAGAATTTACTACAAAAAACACCAAAGGATTATCAAATTTTTTAGAGGATCCAAACTTGGTGGACTATAGAAGTCTCCTTGTTACTAATCTTCAGCCTAACCTAGATCTGATGCCCTCTGGTCCTCCGAGCCTAAACTCCAGCGAACTGATTAGCTCTGAAAAATTCCTGAAGTTTCTTGAATCTGCAAAGAACCACTATGACTTCATTTTCCTTGATGATGCACCTTTTATGGCTCTTCCCGA
>DDPO01000147.1:478-3320 GCA_002342225.1 Bdellovibrionaceae bacterium UBA2466
TTATTTTAATGATCGCGTCTTGCCACAAAACGAAAGTTCACGATTTTTCAACAATGCTAAATCACTTTCTCCAATACGGTGAAAAGCCCATTTGCCTCATATTAAATCGATCGACTGCCAAAAATCAGGTATATTATTACTACGGAGCTTCGGAAGATCCAAAACCAAGAGTCCGAGTAGCTTAACCCTGATTAAACTGTCGTGATCAACTTGCCTACTACTCTTATTGCCGGCCGATTTGAAGAGGAACAGTTAGGATTTCATTTTCAAACTGCCTGTCAAACAATGGGTATTACTCATCATGTTCTTAATTCTAAGCAAGCGAAGTCCCCATTTGATTTATTGAATAAGCTCTTTTGGAGACTCTTTGACAAAAGCTATGTGCACCAACGTAGATTTCAAAACGAACTTATCAGAACGTGTGATCAAAAAAAAATCGAATTATTGATCGTTTTGGGAAACACTCCCGTTTCTAAGGAAACTCTCGAAACCCTTAAGTTGCAGGGCGTGAAAACTGTCAACTTTCTATCAGACGATCCTTGGAATTCCAACGAGTCCTCAAGTTGGTTTATGCGTTCTCTACCTAGTTATCATTTGCTAACCACGCCAAGAAAATCTAATTTCGCCGAATTAAAACAATTAACATCTGAAGCCGTTATCTATCTGCCTTTCGCTTATAATCCTTACACACACTTTGAAGAGCCGCCCTTGAGTCCTAACGATGAAAAACTGTATGGTTGTGATGTCATGTTTTTTGGAGGAGCCGACAAAGATAGGCTTCCCTATGTTAGGGAGCTGATTGAACAAGGAATATCTTTAAAACTCTACGGAGGCTTTTGGGATCGTTTTAGTGACACCAGACCCTTCGCCATGGGAATTATTCCGGTCAGCAGACTGAGAAAAGCTGTAAAGGCCTCAAAAATTGTTCTGAATTTAGTTCGCCGAGCCAATCGTGACGGGCACGTGATGAGAACCTTTGAAGGCCCCGCCATGGGTGGCTGTATGCTCAACGAATTGACCGAGGAACACATTGAGATATTTGGCAAAGAGAACGCTTTGTTTTTTTCTTCCTTGCAAGATCTCACCGAAAAGACTTTATCTCTTCTTGGCTCGCCGGAAATCAGAGCTCGATATTGTCGACTTACTCAGAAGAAAATTTTATCAGGGAACAATACTTACCTTGACCGATTAAAAACAATCTTGGAACGGGTAGTCACTTTAAAAAGCTGAATAATCTAGCTCGAATAGAACTGACCTTTCGCTCTCGGATTTTACTGTATTTCCGCTCGAAAAATACCGATAATATTAGAGAATCTACTTTTAAGCCCTTAAATTATGAAACAACTTATTCAATCCCTGAGAACCGGTTCGCTGGAGCTCATTGATGCTCCCATTCCCACCGCCAGACCGGGATATGTTGTCATTCAAACCTATGCATCTATTATTTCGAAGGGAACAGAAGAGGCCTTACTTGAATTCGGACGGGCATCATGGCTAAAAAAGGCGAAACTTCAACCCGAAAAAGTCGCTCAAATTAAAGCCAAATTGAAAACAGACGGATTTAAAGCAACCATAACCTCAATTAGAACAAAACTTGATAAACCTATATCACCTGGTTACTCGCAAAGTGGAGTTGTAGTTGCCGTAGGAACAGGAGTGTCCCAATTTTCAATCGGTGATCGAGTTGTTTCCAATGGCTCGCATGCAGAATATGTCTGTGTACCCCACCAGCTCTGCGTGAAAATTCCCTCCGACCTTATTTCTTTTGAGGAAGCGGCTTTCACAACGATTGCATCTATTGCTCTGCAGGGTGTTCGTTTACTGAATCCCAGTTTAGGTGAATGCGTAGTCGTTCAGGGATTAGGATTGATTGGGCTCATCACAGTCCAAATACTGAGAGCGCATGGCTGTAAAGTGCTCGGTATAGATTACGACGGCAAGAGACTAGAACTAGCTAAACAGTTTGGAGCTGAAGTTCACTCGCTATCGCAGGACCCTAATCCTGTAATGAGGTCTCACATTTTTTCGAGCGGAAATGGCGTGGACGGAGTGATTGTAACAGCATCTACACTCTCCTCAGAACCCATCCGGTTTGCTGCTGAGATGTCTCGCCAAAGAGGAAAAATTATTCTGGTAGGCACTACCGGAACGCAGTTTAATCGGAATGACTTCTACAAAAAAGAAATAAGTCTTCAAGTTGCGTGCTCCTATGGGCCTGGGAGGTACGATAGAAACTACGAGGACAAAGGGTTTGACTATCCAATAGGATTTGTTCGTTGGACCGAAAACCGCAACATGGAATCAATTCTTTGGCTCCTAAAAAACAAAATGATTGATCTGAAACCCCTTATTTCTCATCGTTTTCCTTTCGATTTGGCGAACGAAGCCTATGATTTAATCTCCTCCAAAAAACCTTGTCTTGGAATTGCCTTAAGCTATCCCCGAGCATGTCAAACTCTTCGCCCGTCCCTAATGCCTCGCTTTACACTGAAAAAAACAGAACCAGCCAATCTAAGTATAGGTCTTATAGGTGCTGGAGAACATGCAACAAGAGTATTAATTCCGGCTCTCAAAAAGCTCAAAATTTTACCCTCGGCAGTTTGCTCCCAAAATGGACTAAGCGCTTCAATATTAGCCAAAAGAAATAAGATCCCCTTCACTTTTTCATCAGCTGATGAACTTATCGGCTCTTCATCAATTGATACCGTTGTTATTTCTACGCAGCATGACTCTCATTCTGAATTAGTAATGAAAGCAATTCTAGCAAACAAACATGTCTTCGTAGAAAAGCCTTTAGCTTTATCTCTTTCTGAAATATCTGAAATCGAAACCCTTTTATCAG
>DDPO01000061.1:0-17384 GCA_002342225.1 Bdellovibrionaceae bacterium UBA2466
AGGTGTTTGCTGAACCTCGCGATGACCATGAAAAAGATGGTATAAGGATAAATACAACTTCGAACTCTCACGGATTTCAGGAACAACCCACTACATCAGAGCTCAAAGTCTATTTAGCTCTGATTGATGATCGAAAGCTTCAATTAGAGAAAGCAAACGAGTCCCTATTAAACAATGCTAATTATGCCTATTGGAAATCTGGAGCGCTTGTCGCTAAAGCTGCGATCGATGGATATTGCTCTGCTCAACTTATTAATGGTTTTAACGGAGTAACTCTTCCTGCGGCAATCGAAGGGGGAACAGTCATTGGGAGTACAAGTGCTGCTTGGTCGAGAGATGCTGTGCAAATATGGATTGCTCGTGGCGGACTTAAAAAAATGAAGTCGGTAGGTTTTGATGTCGGTTTAGTGGGATTGTCTTCTGCGGCCAATGAAGTTCTGGCAGATGATAGTCATTGGACATATCACATTCCTATTTTTGGAACTGCTTTTGTCGCCTATACCTGGTCAAAAAAATTAATGAAAACTCCAGAGCTCATTGAAAAAAATGGTCGAGAGATTGCTCTTTTAACTCGTGAAAAATTTAAAGTTCAGCGATATCTTAAAGAATTGGAGGGTAGGTAAAAGAGTTTATCTCGAAAAAAGAGGCTCCTTGTTTTCAAAACGCCCAAGCCTTTTTAGGAGAACAAGTCCAGGGATAGCACACATAGCAGTCACGAGAAAAAATTTAGACCAACCTAAAGTTGAAACCAACCAACCTGATCCTGAAGCTAGAAAAGTCCTGGCGACTGCACTGAGACTTGAGAGCAAAGCGTATTGGCTCGCAGAAAACTTTTGTTCGCACAAACCCATCAAGTAAGCTACTAGAGCAGCAGTTCCCAATCCCCCGCAAAAATTCTCAACTCCAATGGACGCCACCATCCAACCATAACTTTTTCCATGCATAGCTAAAGCTACAAAAACAAAGTTAGACAAAGCTTGTAAAATGCCAAATAACCAGAGGCTTTTATAAACACCCCATTTTGGAATAAGTGCTCCAGCAACAAGTCCGCCCACTAAACTGACAATAAGTCCAAAAACTTTGTTTACAGAGCCGATATCGGTGTTGGTGAAGCCCAACTCTACTAAGAACGGGCTTAGCAGAGAGGAAGCTAAAGTATCTGCTACTTTAAAAAGGACAACGAACATTAGTATTTCAACAGCCCCAGGTTTTTTGAAAAAACTTAATACGGGTTCAACAATAGCTTCTTTCAACGTTTTCGGCGGGGCCACCTCGGTTTCCGGGTGCGGAGCAAAAAATACAGTCAAAAGCCCGATAGATAAACACGCACTCATGATGAGAAAAACGACTCTCCATGAAAAATGGTCGGCTAAAATAAGAGCTAGCGCCCCTGAAGTTAAAAAAGCTAATCTTCCGCCTATCATCACCATAGACGCGCCAGCACCTCTCTCTTCAGGTCTTAACAGATCCACTCGATAAGCATCGATCACGATATCTGCACTAGCACTGAAAAACGAAATGCAAGTTGCTGTAAGAATAATCCATGTTAATTCAGTCGCGGGGTTGAAAAGCCCCATGGTCGCTATACTTGCCATGAGCAGAATTTGAAAAATGGCAATCCAGCCGGTTCTTCGATTTAAAAAAGGTGGAAAGTATCGGTCTAAAATTGGGGCCCATAAAAATTTAAAGTTGTAAGGTAAACCCACTAGTGTGAGCGCTCCGATGGTTTTGATATCGACATTGTTGCGCTTAAGCCAAACCTGAAATGTAGTGCCCGAAGAGGTCAGTGGCAGGGGGAAAGAAGATGCGAACATGAGAAGCAGGGTTACTGCCATTCTGCGATTGGTGAAAACGGTAAGAAACTTTGGTCGGGGTTGAGCCACGCCCCATTATATCTAAATTTGCCTTAAAGCTAATGAAATAAATCATAATATCAGTGGTTTAACTATCGTGGGGTAGCGCTCTAAATTGTCACTATCATGAACTTAACAAACTTTGACATTGTTAATGCGGTGTGGCTAATTATAGGAGGCTTTTGGTGAGGGATGAGTTCCCTCGTTTGGTTTCGAAAAAGATTTTGGGGAGAGTTCATGAAAACAACAAAGTGGCAATTGGGTCTCATCTTTTCTCTGATTTTTGGGGGTGTTAGTTTTGCAGCTCCCGAGACAGTTCGTTGGACTGGCAAAGATGATAAGAATGCAACCCTTGTTCACGTGCTCGAAGTAATTCGAAACAAAACTGGGGTTGAATTGTCTCAAGCAGACTTCATGTTGGTAGAGACTCGAAAACTAGCCACAAGCCAATATTTAATGTTGGCACAAACTTCAGGCGGTATACCAGTGAGTGGTTTGAGTGTTCGAATTTGGACCGCTCTAAATACTGGAGAAGTTATTCAAGTCGAGGCCCGAATCGATGGTAATCCTCCCGCACCAAAGTGGAGTGTTCGTTCAGCTCAAAAAGCACTAAGCTCCGAACTTACGATGCAACTCGTAAGGTCTGCCCTTAAAAATACAGAAGATCCTTTTATCAGAAAAATAAATTGGCAGGACATGTACGATAACGGGCAGCTTGTTCGTTTGGTAAAAATTTCTGGTAAACGAGGAAAGCACAGAATCTGGGTGGGGGTCGAGAAAAAAAATATTCTAAAACAGACCTACGAGGAATTTCCTCAAGCCGATTTTTCAACTGAGAAGCTTTTCAGTATTCCTGTTCAAGTTTATCCGATTTATGAGGAAGTTGAAGGTGAAGACCATGCGACTTCCCAAACCCTTCCCCGTATAAAAAGTGAACTCAGATATTTGAATAAACAGGTCCGTGTTATTCGAGGCGAGAATCCTCTCGCCCCTCTTAAAGAGCGTAGGTATTATGATTACAAATTTGATCCGCTTTTAGGCCTGACAGCAGAAGGGCGCGAAAAAGGTTACTGGGCAATGAGTTACTTGAAAGATCAAGCTGAAAAACTTTTTGCCGAACTTCCTGTGATGGAAAATAGCTTCTCGAATGGTGGAGTAATTTTAGAGGGCAAATATGCCACAGTAAGCCTCTACCCCGAAATAGCCAAACTTCCGAAATTAGCATTTACTCCATCACCTTCGGCTAAATTTATGCCGACATTCGCTCCAATTCCCGAAACGCCTGAGAATGAAGAGATGATTCCTTCGCTCGCAATCTACGGAAGACCCATTTCTTCCCTAGAGGAGGCTTGGAATCGTCCCGCGAGACGGCTTGCTGATAACGATCCTGTTTCATATTTGAATGATGGCTTTGATGAGATTCAAGTTTACTGGGCAGTGACTCAAATGTTTGATTCGTTAAGGTCCATGGGTTTTACAGATCCCGACTTGTCGACCCGTCCATTTCACGCTTTTCTCTACAACCCAGATATTACTTACAGAGACAATGCTTTTTATACCGACGATACAATCAACTTTACGACCTACTCCGCTTCGAGCGCTAATATGGCTCGGGATAACACAACCATTTGGCATGAGTTGGGGCATGGAGTGATGGACCGAATGATGGGTGATCATATTTCTCTCGCTGACACTGGTGGGTTAAGTGAGGGAATGGCTGATTTCATCGCTCAGTTGATTGTGAATGATCTCACAGGAGGGCTTGAGTTTCCTGGCAAGCAGGCCATGAGAATATTTAACCACACCGGTTATTACCTGACCAACGAAGTCCATGATGACGGTGAGGCTTATGGTGGCTCGATGAATGATCTTTTAGAAAATGCTATGGCGACTTTTGGCAAAGAGGGTCTTAGAAAAGTTACAGACCT
Source organism: Bdellovibrionaceae bacterium UBA2466 (assembly GCA_002342225.1). Taxonomy (GTDB): domain Bacteria; phylum Bdellovibrionota; class FAC87; order UBA2466; family UBA2466; genus UBA2466. The sequence continues at coordinate 3,782 of DDPO01000061.1, forward strand.
TACGATGGAAGCGATGAGATTAACACGAAATCATCCCGAGCTGACCGCGGTCGATTGGTTCGAACATATGCTCTTCGCTGACGAGTTGGGAAGAGCTGGAGTTAGAGCTCCAGGAGAATTAAGGCAAATGATCCTGAAAGCTCTTAATGGAAGAAATTTCAATATGGATGGAAGTGCACCAGCTGCGATGGTTGTGAAAAATGGTAATGTTGAGCTTTCGAGTGATGGAGCAGGAAGCCGCAATCGACCTATTAAAGTGGCTGCAGAGGATCAAAAACCTGCTGAATTCAATATCGAAGTCGCAGTGAAAAACTCTGCAACTTATCAATTTAAGTTTCCGGTTACTGTAAAAGTGAACTACACAGGCGGAGCTCTTGAGGGTGGAGTGCATTGGTTGAACGAAGAAGCCGGAAGCTTAAGTTACACATTAAACTCCGAGGCCGACATCGCTAAATTTACATTGGGCACTGACGGCCGATGTGATGAAGTCAACCGCCCCGACGGCAGTTGTGTCGACTACGCCTATATTCAAATATGGAATCAAGGTGAGACCGTGAAACCACAGGCAAAAAAGCGGTTTTATTTAAGAGTGTATCCCAAAGCTCAGTAAAATCATTTTTAAGAATTGAGAGCAACTCATCATGATTTCGCGGATCATCATTCTCTCTTCTCTCGGTTACTTCGTAGATATTCTGGACCTCTTTTTGTTTTCAGTTGTTAGGCGCTCAAGTCTTTTAGCTATCGGAGTTTCTGAAAACGATCTTCTTAGTCAGGGCATTTTTCTACTCAACATGCAGATGGCTGGACTTATTCTTGGAAGTTTTATCTGGGGGGTTCTAGGAGATAAAAAAGGCCGTGTAAAAGTTCTTTATGGTTCGATCCTTCTCTACTCACTAGCTACACTATTAAACGCATTTGTGACTAATACATTTCAGTATGCGTTTTTGAGGTTTATCGCTGGGGTTGGGCTATCGGGCGAACTTGGCGCTGCGATTACATTGGTAAGCGAAAGCATGGAATCCAAAAAACGCGGGTTAGGTACGATGATTGTAGCTGGCTTTGGACTCCTGGGGGGAATGTTAGCTGCACTGCTGTCAGAGGTGTTTGCTTGGAATGTTTGTTACATGATCGGTGGGGGAATAGGACTCGGATTGTTACTTCTAAGAGTTACTTTGCCCGAGCCTGAAATGTTCAAAGAAATTGCTCACCACGAAAGTAAAGGTGACCTGCGACTGCTCCTAAAATCGCATCGGCGAATAGGCAAATTAACTTACTTAGTTTTGATGGGGCTTCCCATTTGGTTTAACAGCGGAATTCTCATGGTCTTTGCTCCAGAATTTGGAAAAGCCCTTTTAATTCTGGGAGAGCCCATTACAGCTTCAAAATCAGTCTTGTACTCCTATTTTGGAGTGGCTTTGGGAGATTTTGTTTCTGGTGGTCTTAGTCAGTGGACCAAATCGAGAAAAAAAATAGTCCTTTTATTTATTCTTTTGTTGGCTGGCTCGATGTTTCTCTACCTGAGTGCCCATGAAAAGACTCAGTTGTATTTTTACTCTTTATGTTTCACGCTTGGATTTTTTGCAGGGTATTGGGCTTTACTTGTTACAATGACTGCCGAAAACTTCGGAACCAATTTGCGAGCGACTGTTACTACCGTTGTCCCTAACTTAGTAAGGGCTTCAGTCATTCCTCTATCCTTTCTATTTGAGTGGTTTAATAGATCGATGGGCGTGATTGAATCTGCTTCTTATGTTGCGATTATCGCAGTTTTAACGAGCCTTTGGGCGACGACTCGGTTGCCTGAAACATTTGGGGTAGATTTAAAGTTTCTAGAAGAGTAGGCCACCCCGATTCCCGTGCTCTGTCGTAAGAACTTGGTGAGGTTTGAAAAACTCTATCATTTCCGTCGTAATGGCATGTTAGACATGTGTAAGGAACAGCAGCTCGCACATCTTTACCTTTTTGAGAGTGAAATACAGAGTTATTCGTAATTAACCCGTTCTCATCGTAAGCGTAAAAATCAAACTGTCGGCTAAGATCTTCTCGAGCGATGATGAGCTCTGTCTCACGAATCAATCCATCGGGCAGTTGAGTTTGGGCTATAGAAATCTTAGGCAGGGATTTCGGGCTGCGATAGATGAGTCTTGCAGTTCCTTTAACTTGACTAAGTTCTACGACTATTTTGTCCCAGTTTTTAAAGTTGTAATTGCTTTCAAGTTGGTGGACATCGTCATAAACTGGATACCGGTTGTGAAACAGCTCACGACTCTCTAGATACAGGCCTTGAGTTAGAAGATTTCTAAAAATAACAAACGCTGTATGGGGAGAGTTGGTCAGGCTAGCTTGCTTAAAACTTTCTTGTGCGACAGAAACGACCGAATCTTTAGGAACGGCTCCCCAATCAAATTCCTCGGAAAAAGGATTTTCTAAAATATGAATACTACCGGCAGCCGGATTTATAAACATAGATACCATATAAATCATGGTGTCTTGGGTCATGTTTTTTAAAGGGTGATGAGATTGAGCCTGATGGGGCTTAGGAATAGGAATAATAAAACTTGTTTCATCGGCATAGGCGGTGGGAATCAGGATGAGGCCACACAAAACGGAAACTACCCATCTTTTTATTTGGCTCCACCCCATCGCAATAGTCCTAGGAGAGTGTTGCCCAACTGTCAAAGAGAGCTTTAATCAATTTAAGATGTATCACCGAGGTGGGGCTTGCCGAGAACAGGTTCAATGGTTAAAGTCTCAGCTGTTATAGTCCCTGTAGTTAAATGGATATAACGAGGGATTCCTAATCCCTAATTACAGGTTCGATTCCTGTCGGGGGCACCACTCTTAGAATTCAGATTATGATAAAAGTCTAATAATCCGAGCAACTTTCCTTCGTAATTAGAATTGTGTTTTTCGTCTCATAAGTGGACAAAGAATTTTGTAGAAATCAAAAAAAACAACGCATTTTGCTCTAGTTATAGAATTGATGCGAAGACAAATTCTGTAGTGTCTAAGCTTTAGACCATCTAAGACCTTGATATTAAGATCAAAAATTCATCTCGTTGCCCTGAATGTCTAAAAGTTTGACGACTGACTAACTCAGTGACGACTGCATGAAGACTCAACGCATACTCCAAATTCACCTGGAACATCCGAGGTTTAAAAACTTACTCCTAGAGCGGCCTGCCCATTGCATTTTGACTTAAATCACTTAGAAAATTTTTCGGTTTCCAGTCTGAAAGAGCAGAACGTTGGCGGAAACCAGGACCAAGGGGTTAAAAAATGTTACGGTACGTTGGCAGAATCGTGCGTTTATTCGCACTCATTATTATTTCTTTGTCTTTAGTTGCATGTGGAAGGGCAAAGTCCAATTTAAGTTTGCCAGATCCTTCGGGCAGTATGATCGAGATAACTCAGGCTTACCCTGGCGTTGGAATGGTGGTTATTCCCGAGGGTGCAGGAATTTGCACTGGAACTGTTGTTGGTGAAAAAACAGTTCTTACTGCCGCTCACTGCGTATTGAAAGCAGGTCGATATGCTTTCAGAACCTCTAAAGAGACCTATTATACTTATAACCGTTTAATTATGGGGTCAGGATCAGTGGATGACCCTCACGATATTGCTCTTCTTGTTTTCGATTCCACATTCGGGCCAGAGGCAGAAATTCATAGATTTGATGACAAGGTTGAACGTGGAGACACGATTAGATTAGTGGGCCTTGGTTGTAGCAATCTGGAAACGAGAAGAGGTGCCGGAACAAAACGAACTGGTACCAACGTAGTTGCCGAAATCAATGACTATATCAACTTTTTAACCCCACGAAATTATGCACGAGGGATCTTAGGACCTATTAATCGTGCTGGCAGTTGTTTTGGTGATTCGGGTGGGCCAGCATTTTCGGAGTTGAATGGAGAGTTGAAACTTGTCGGGGTCACTCATGCCGGAGGATATTTGGGTGATGACCTAGTGTCGGAGTACATCAACGTAGCCAACCATAGCGCAAACAGAAATTGGTTGAGAGGGCAAAATCAAACATACCAGTTAGGGATGCAAGGGATTTGATCGATTTAAAAAAGGTTTCGATATGGTCTCAAGTGACCATAAAACCCCCTAAGTCCGAAGCTGAGGCCAGCTTTTCAAAGCTGGCCTCTTTGGCTTTAACATTGCCTAACTCTATTTGAGTGAAAAACTTAATTTGTTTAATTTCGTTATTAGTATTTTCCCAATCCTTTAAAATTGCCGTCGCGACAAATGATAAACCTCAACAAATTATTCGAATGGGTATCAGCTCAAGCAGAACTGTTAAAATCCCAAGACTGAGTCGAGTGGCAGTAGGAAACAGCAAAATTGTAAAAGCGAGTTCTGTTTCAAATAAAGAATTATTACTGATTGGGAAATCGAAAGGCAGCACTACTGTTCGAGCATGGGATGAAAAAGGGGGGGAGTTTAGGTATGAAGTTAGGGTTATTGCTTCGGAAGCTGAAAATCTGCTCAACGAAGACGAACGAGGTGTTGTTAAAATATCATTAGAGTTTTTGGAGTTAGATCAAGCAGTCAGTCAAGTTTCGGGAATCCGGTGGCCCGAGTCTATTCAGTTCACGGGAGTTGCAAATATTCTTAGTCAAGCAGCTGTGACCGGCCTCAATTATGAATTCGCGTTTAGTACAGCTCAAGGTTGGTTAAACCATTTGGTACGTGAAGGTTGGGCAAAAATTGTGGCTAATCCTGAGCTGTATGTGCGCTTAGGTGAGGAAGCTGTTTTTCACTCGGGCGGAGAGTTTCCAGTTGCTACAAGCAGTGAGAATTTCGGAAGGTCGTATCGCCATATCGAATGGAAGGGGTACGGATTGACTGCAAAAGTTCTGCCTCAGAGCGTTGATAAGATTCACATTAGTTCAGATGTTAACCTAGAGATTTCTGAACTTATCTCAACTCAGAACATGGAAGGAGTGCCAGCTCTAAATAAAAGAAGTATTCGAACGAAAATGAACTCTCTCGATGGGGAAACAGTTATTTTGTCCGGTTTGATCAAACAAAATAGTAAAAAAGAGAAAGAAGGTCTTCCTTTGCTGAGTTCTATCCCGATTTTAGGTCCGTTGTTATTTTCGAAGTCAATTGATGAATCAGAGAGAACCGAACTTTTGATGGCTGTTACTTTCTCGATGTCAACTAAAGCTCGTGAGAAAGAGTTTAGACAATTGTTAAAAAGTCACTCAGAAAGTCTTAAATAAAATGACTCAAGAATTAGAAAAGTTACAAAAGCAATTTGTCGGGAAGGGGGCTGTGCTTCTTCCCTTTTTTGAAGATGATGATATAAGCGACATCCTTATTAATGGAATACGGAACCTATTTATTGAGAAAAACGGCCAGTTGGTCCAGATAGACCCATTATTTGTTAACAAAGATAGTTTAGCTGAAATCATTGAGCGAATGATTGTGCCGATAGGAAAGCGTGTTGATGCAACTCAACCCTATCTTGATGGACGACTTGTTGATGGAAGTCGCTTTCACATCATTCTTCCCCCCGTAGCCATAGATGGTCCGTTTATAAGTATTCGCAAAAAGAAAAAAAAACAGGTCATTTGTTTGGAGGATTTTGTTTCCTCTGAATGGGTTCAATTTTTAAAAGCAGAGACTCTCAGGGGAGCCAATCTACTAATCGCGGGCGGAACAGGAGCTGGAAAAACCACTCTTTTATCTTGTTTGTTGGGATGGGTTCCTCCCCAGGAGAGAATAGCTGTTGTTGAAGAGACTATGGAAATTCAAGTTAATCACGCACATGTTGTTCATTTGGAAGCTCGAGCTGCTAGCCCCGAGGGCAAGGGGGAGGTCACTTTGAGGGACTTAGTGAGAAATACTCTTCGAATGCGACCCGATAGGCTCATTTTGGGTGAGTGCCGGGGAGCTGAGGCTTTTGATATGCTTCATGCGATGAACACAGGTCACCGTGGTTCACTCGGGACTATTCACGCCAATAGCGCAAGGGACGCTCTTCGGAGGATGGAGTCGCTGGCCCTGATGGCAGGCTTATCTATTCCACTTCGCACCGTTAAAGAATGGATTGGTTCCTCGGTCCATGGGGTCATCTTTGTCGAGCGCAGAGGATCGTTAAGACAAATATCTGAAATAATTAGTGTTTCTGGGCTTGAGGGGGATGTTTATCGTGTGACTCCAAGGTTTAGGATTTAGGCTTTAACTCTTGCAACTTCTTGAGACTTATGCCAAATTGCGATACTTCGATTTTAGAGAAGTTGATAGGAGTAAAGAAGTCCATGAAATCAGAAATTCATCCAGAATATGTAGCGACCACAATTCGATGCGTTTGTGGGGCTGAAATTCAGACCCGTTCTACAAAAAAAGATATCCGTGTTGAGATTTGTTCGAGTTGTCATCCGCTATTCACTGGAAAACAAAAGCTCATCGATACTGAAGGACGCGTTGAGCGCTTCATGAAGAAATACGGTAACAAGCGTTCTTACTAATCCGCTTGTATCAATGAAATGTTTCATAAGTTAGACGAAGTTGAAGCGCACTTTCAAGATATCGAAGTGCGTTTGACTTCTCCTGATGTTGTTTCCAATCAAAATCTTTTTCAAAAACTAAGTAAAGAACACAGTAGTCTTCAAGCTCTCGTGCAGACTTATCGAGAGTATCGCAAGATGAAAGAGGATTTTACGGCTAATGAAATTCTCATTCGCGAAGATTCAGGAGAGTTAAAAGAGATGGCCCTTGAGGAAAATCATCACCTCGAAGGGGAACTTGCCAAGTTAGAGCGACGCCTAAAAGTTCTTTTACTCCCCAAAGACCCCAATGACGAAAAAAATATCATGCTTGAGATCAGACCTGCTGCAGGCGGGGATGAGGCCGGAATATTTGCGGGCGATCTTTTTAAAATGTACACCAAATATGCTGAGCGCAAAGGGTGGAACGTTGAAGTTATGGAGATTACTCCGAATGATGTCGGTGGATACAAAGAGATTATTCTCATGATTCGCGGAGAAAAAGTTTACAGTGTTCTAAAGTATGAGAGTGGCGTTCATCGGGTACAGAGGGTCCCTAAAACCGAAACCCAAGGGCGTATTCATACCAGCACAGTGACGGTTGCTATTATGCCTGAGGCCGAGGACGTCGAAATAAATATTGATCCCAATGAATTAAGAATCGATGTTTTTAGAAGCTCAGGCCCTGGAGGCCAAAGTGTTAATACGACCGACTCGGCTGTTCGGGTGACCCATATTCCAAGCGGTATTGTTGTAGTTTGTCGTGATGAAAAATCGCAACACAAAAACAAGGCAAAAGCTTTAAAAGTTCTAAAAACGAGACTCCTTGATATGAAGCAGGGTGAACAAAATGCGAAAATCGCTGCCGACCGATTGTCTCAAGTAGGGAGTGGAGATCGAAGCGAAAAAATTCGCACTTACAACTATCCTCAGGGCAGAGTTACTGACCATCGCATCGGAGCTACGCTTCACCAAATTGATTCATTCATGGGCGGGGACATTGATCCGATGATCAATCAGTTGCTCGCACATTATGAAGCTGAAGCTCTCAAACAACAAACTTCGTCATGACATTAGAATCATTTGTGACATTAGGAAAAAAGAGAATTGAAGAATCTGGGATTGAATGTGCTGATCCGATGCTTCACATGAAACAGATTCTTGGAGTATCTATTGGGCTAGACTCTCTTAATTTTTATAGCCGGTGGTCTGAGCCGCTGACCGATGCAGAGATTGAACTCGCGAATCAATTTTTAGAGCGAAGACTACGAGGTGAACCTTTTCAATACCTCGTCGGATATGAATGGTTTTGGCATTCTCGTTTCAATGTGGGACCGGGAGTTTTGATTCCTAGAAAAGAGACCGAGCATTTGGTTGAAGAACTTCTTAAACTGAGGGGTTCTGAGTCTCTCAAAATTGGTGAGCTTGGAGCCGGATCTGGAAATATCGGTATTTCCGTTTTGTTGGAGCGACCTCAGTGGGAGTGGCATGCATTTGAAATCAACCCTGAATCTATGCCCTATTTAGGTCGAAATCTAGGCGAGCTTCTTCCCCTCGATGCAAAGTATTTTGTTCATGAAGGTAATTTTTTTGAACTCTCGAAAGATTTTGCGCCCTATGATGTGATCGTTTCAAATCCACCCTATATCGCTGCTCCAGAAATGGAAAAACTGAGCCGAGAAGTGAAAAGTGAGCCAAGGCTTGCTCTGGTAGGTGGCGAGGAAGGCACTGAAATTCTAAAACACTTTATTGCTGCTAGTTTTCAATTTTTAAAACCAGGCGGATTGTTTCTGACAGAAATCGGGAGTGATCAAGGCCCGAAGATTAAAGAGGTTCTTGAAAATTCCGGTTTCAAATCGGTTGAAGTTTTAAATGACTATAGTGGCTTGCCCAGAATCGCGAAAGGTTTCAAGTAATGGATGCTCTGATTATTGAAGGTCCAACACAGCTTTCTGGAAGTGTCGAAGTTAGCGGATCCAAAAATTCGGCCCTGCCGTTGCTTTTTGCCTCGATACTTTTCAACGATAAAGTTTGTTACGAAAATATCCCGAGGCTTTGGGATATAGAGACTACTTTGAAGCTTCTAGAGATGATGGGTTGTGGCACCGAGTGGGACAAAGAAGGGGGAAGAGTTGCGATTATTCCCACAGTTAAAAGTAAATTAGCTCCTTATGAGCAAGTAAAGAAAATGCGAGCCGGAATTTTAGCGCTCGGGCCCTTAGTGGCTAAATATGGTGAAGCCAAAGTGAGTCTTCCTGGGGGATGTGCAATCGGTGCTAGGCCCGTGAACTATCACATTGAAGCTTTGCGAAAGTTGGGTGTGACCGTTGAGGTTGAGGAAGGGTATATCCATGCGAGCGTTGTAGGTAAGTTAGTTGGAGCTGAAATTTTATTTCCTGAAGTCACTGTGACTGGGACGGAAAACTTACTTTATGTTGGGGTCATGGCTGAAGGAAAAACGGTCCTACAAAATGCTGCTTGTGAGCCGGAAGTAGTCGCTCTTGGAGAGTTTTTAAATAGTTGTGGAGCCAAGATCTCAGGTCTTGGAACTCATACGATAACTATCGAAGGGGGACCCCTTGTGACTCCAAGTCACCCCGTTCAAATCCCTCCTGATAGAATCGAAGCTGGAACTTGGGTTTCCATTGCGCTTGCTACACGATCTGCAATTGAAATTACTCGTTGTGATACGTCTCAGATGACCAGTGTACTCGCTGCTTTTCGCCAGATGGGAGCTAAGATTGAAGAGCTCAATCAAGGGACCTGTTTGAAAGTGATACCGACTGAGCGGTACAACCCGCTCCATATCGAAACAGCTCCCTATCCCGGTTTCCCTACCGACATGCAGGCTCAGATTTTGACTCTGTTGTGCATGGCAGAGGGGAGATCCACTGTCGTCGAGAGCATTTTTGAAAATCGATTTATGCACGTGGCCGAACTTCAAAGATTAGGTGCAAAAATTGAGATTAATGGCAATGTCGCGACTATCGAGGGTCCAGCAAAATTTCGAGGAGCCCCCATCATGGCCACTGATCTTAGGGCCAGTGCTTGTCTAGTGCTTGCTGGTTTAATTTCGAAAGGAACCACCAAGGTAAGTCGTATCTATCACTTGGACCGGGGCTACCAAAGACTTGATGAGAAACTCCGTCGACTTGGTGCGAAAATTACTCGAGTTGCGGAATAGCTTAGACGAAGGTAGTGTCTCAGTTAATCGGAAGTTATTTTTAACAGGAGACAAAAAACATGCGACATTTATTTTTGGTTGCTGCCTTTACTTTAAGTGCAGTTACATTTTCAGCCGACATTCCCGGGGGCTTGGCACGAATTTCTGAAGGGCTGCCAAATAACACTTATGAAGTAGCTTTAAGTCCAGCTTATACTTTGAAGCCAGGCGGTGCATATTTGACTTCCGAGCTGAGATATCAAGCTAACGAAGATTTTGGTGCCGGATTTGGTTTTGGAGCTGGTGAAATTGGGTACAACTTCGGTGTTAACGGTACTTGGTACATTGCACCTGATATTGAATCACAACCTGCTTTCTCAGTACTCGGTGGTGTTTATATGAACAGAGTCGTCCAGTCCAATTTCTTGGCTTTAAGAATTGTTCCCACTGTGAGCAAAATGATTCCTCAGGATTGGGGAAAAGTAACCCCCTACGCTAGTCTCCAAGCGACACCTTCATTCCGTTTAGGTGTTGCCGACAACAACTTCTCACTTAGAACCAATGTCGGAACTTTGTTTGAGATTAAAGATATGCAAGGGCTGCGCGTTTTCACTGAACTAGGTTTAGCCATGATGAACAGCAACAGTGAAATTGTCTTTGGAATATCTTATCCGTTTAAAGCTCTTTAAAATTTAGAGTTCATTTAATTTGAAACAGTGTCGGGCGGTGAGTTCGACACTGTTTTTATTTTGGGTTCACCCGAAATTCTAAAATTCCATCCGGAATTTTGAAATCCTGTTCATCGTAAAAGGGAGTAGCCGTTTTCATAAAATCGATCCACATGGGAAGGGCTGCAGCACTGCCAGTGAGTCCCACTTTTTCCTCCTCGTCATAGCCGACCCAAATGAGAGTTAGTAACTTTGGAGTAAATCCGACAAACCAAGCATCTTTGTAGTCGTTCGTAGTTCCAGTTTTGCCAGCCATATTGCTCACATTGAGTCCACTCATCGCAGCAGCTTTTCCAGTTCCTTGAGAGAGAACGTCTTTAAGCAGTTGAACTGTTAGGTAGGAAGAAGCCGCAGGTAACCGTTCTTCCTCCGGAAAATTAGGTTCAAAGATTGTTTGGCCTGATTGATCAATGACTTTTTCAATACTGGAGAGGGGGTGTCCTTTTCCATTGTTGGCGAGAGTCGCGTAACTTTCAGCTAACTCGAATGGAGTCACTTCCGTGCTACCTAGGCAAATCGAAGGAATTTTAATAATCTCTGATTTGACTCCTGAACGTTTAATAAGGTCGACAATAGGATCAAGCCCCACTGCTTGAGCTAGCCTTGCCGTAGGGATATTAATGCTATTTACAAGAGCCTCTTTAGCAGTCACTTTTTCTGGAGAGTCTTTGTCATAATTTTTCGGTTTCCAACTTTGATTTCCCTCGTACATCCATTCAAAAGGGCTTCCATCGAGTTCAGTTATCGCTGTGAAAGGCGGTGAGAAATCAGCTTTGTCAAAAGCAGCTAGAAAAACAAAAGGCTTAAAAAGAGATCCTGGTTGCCGCTTGCCTTGAAGAATCCTGTTAAATTGGGTCTTTTGATAGCTGCTTCCACCTTGGAGAGCCAATACTCTACCTGTCAGTACATCAAGGGAAATAAAAGCGCTTTGAAGCTGAATTCCTTTTTCAGCTTTCTTTGTAATACTTTCATAACTCTTTTTCATGAGCGCAAGATGGTCTTTCAGAGTTTGAGAGGCCTGAAGCTGAAGGTAAGGATTAAGAGTTGTGTACACAGTCAAAGCGTCGCTGTTCAATCTGAGCTTTAAATCCTCGGGAAGTTGAGACAAGACGAGGTCCATAAAATAGCCAGTATCTTGCAGGTTTTTTTCCCCGGGAGTTACGCCTAAGGGCTCGTTGATAGCCATTTGATACTCCCCAGGTAGTATAAAGTTGGCATCCGACATTTTTTTTAAAACTAAATTTCTTCTCTTTAATGCGTTGGCTGGATTTCGTCTGGGATCATGGCTGTTTGGGGCTTGAATAATTGCCGCTAGAGTTGCGCTTTGAGAAAGAGAAAGATCAAAAATTGATCGATTGAAATAAAATCGGGCAGCTTCCGACACCCCATGGATCTCGTGAGTGCTCCACTGACCTAGATACACTTCGTTGAGATAAGCCTCCAAAATCGATTCTTTGGAATGAGTCGATTCAGTGATAAATGCATAAATTGCCTCTTTAGCTTTTCTTGAGACCGATTTTTCTCTCGAGAAGAAAAGATTTTTCATGAGTTGTTGAGTAATCGTACTTCCGCCTTCTACAAATTTTCCAGCGATTAAATCTTTGTACAAAGCGCGTAATGTGCTCTTAAGGCTAATGCCCCCATGCTCTAAAAAGTTAACATCTTCAATCGCCATTACAGCATGACGAACATCGACTGGGATTTCAGAGAGCGGAACAGGAGTTTGGGTTCTTAATCGACCCGCATAAAACGAGCTAATTCTCTTGGGTGGCAACTCAAAACTATCAATACTTTCTTGGTTTTCGTCGAGCGAGAGACCGTCAATGATGAGTGTGCTTTCTTCGGTTTTAAATTTGATGGTCAACTGACTTCGAGCAAGAGAACTTCCTGGGTAAACGCTCTCTGCTCTTATCAATTCTAGTTTTTTTTCGTTGTTGGGCAGACTCCATCTAAATTCATTGAGTTGAAGGTCTTCTTCAGTTTTCTTTTCTTGAAATCCTGAATATTCAAGCAAAGTTTGAAGTTGTTTTTGTGTAAATTTTTGACCGATTTTGATGGGAGGAATAGGTGCTAAAAATTGGGAAGATTTAGCAGAAAATAATTGCTCAAATCGTTCATCAATTCCCTGTTTGATAAAACTATAGGTAAGGCCGAAGACCAACAAAGATACTAGGCCCATTGCAGACAAAAATAGGATAAAGGACTTAGGGGAAAACTGCTTAACTCGTCGAAAAAGGCTCTTAATAGTCACTTTTAAAACTTACTCGTCCACACCTCGCAAGGGCAACTACATAAAAGAGAAATATTTTAAAACATGAAGGCAATAACGCGCCGCTCTTTTGGTTCAATTTAGCAATTCTCGATTGCAAGGCTTAAGCCCGTTGGTTAGTCTATCGGCGATGAGATTAAAGGAATCACAAGTAAAGCTCCTCTGTCAGAAACTGTTGGGTGGCCTTCGAGCCAAGCAACTTATCAATCTCAAAAAAAGTGATCCGGAAGTTTTAAACCGGATGCAGGAAATTTTTATTAAAGAATTAAAAATTGAAGATGACATTAATCTTCAAGCTGAGAGGATTCTCGCTGAAAACCTCCGAAAACTCGGGGTCAAAGGTGACCAAATTGATAGGGAAAAGATGTTTGAGATGATAAAGAAACAGTTGGTTAAAGACAAAAACATCATTTTATAAAAAGGTATCGGAATGATTTCAGATGAAAAAATGAGCCACATTGTTCACCTTATGATGAATGGTCTTGAAAAAGAGGGTTTTGTAAATTTTCCAAGTAAAGAATCAGCCGTGCGAGAAGCTCACAAGATATCCAATTTGTATTTAGGAAACTTAAAAGGAGCTGCTGACGCAGCCAGACAAAGAATTTTGTCGCAAAAAAATGCGCCGGTAGAGAAAAGCCCTCAGTGGGATACGCTCTACCAGAAATATTTAGAAGAAGAATTGCAAAAACGGGGTGGATAAAGTTATTTTAACTTGTTGGTATTTATCAAAAATTAACGACGAGTTGAGAAGGGTAAAAAAAGACATGAACAACAGGCAGCTCAAAGCGGTTATTCTCAAAAGCATAACGTTAATATCTTTTATTTCGGTCAGTGCTTTTTCTGTTTCAGTAAACTTTGGTGGTAATTTTAGAACCGAAGGGGATTACTACACCAACCTAACTCAAGGTTACTTGGGAGATTTTTCGAAAAAGCAGCTCATGAGAGG
>DDPO01000061.1:17444-57135 GCA_002342225.1 Bdellovibrionaceae bacterium UBA2466
GGAAACGGCATGGGAATGGGTGGTTTTGTCTACGGAGACCCCAACACTACGACTTTGGTTCTTAACCGAGCTTGGCTTGAATGGAGTTCCGACTTTGGTGTCGTTCGCTTGGGTCGTATGCCCTTTTCATGGGGGTACGGATTGATGTGGGATGCTGGTGGGCTTTGGGATGACTACGGAACTACATTTGATCGTTTGGAATATCGACTTCATTTAGGTCACATTGTAGGTGCTCTGGCTTATTCGAAGCCTCGCAAAAAATCGATTTGGGGCCACAAAAACGACGCCGACTTTTTTACATTTTATTTGCAGTATGACAACCCCGAATCGGATGTTGAAGGCGGAGTCATCTATGAAAAACAGACTCGTTCTAACCGCCAAGGTGGAGAACTGTTAGATGAGAATCCAAATAATTATCCTTCAAACAGTTTCCTAGCTGCAGACACACCTTATCCTTTAAATAACAACGTTGTTGATCTCTATTTACGCAAAACGGTGAGCTACTTTACTTTAGGTGGGGAAGTGAACTGGATGACTGGAGAGGCCAATAACTATAAAAATACTCTTTCCAAAAATGCTAATTTGAATGCTTTAGCTGCTACTGCGAATGTGACTTATGAATATCATAAAGTGAAAGGCTTTATCGAGTTTCTCTATGCGAGTGGGGATTCCAATTTAAATAACGAAGAGATGACAGGTTTCGTTCTTCTACATCCTAATCGCAGAGCTGGGTTTATTCTCGGTAGAGAGCTTCTGGGCAAATATTCTAGTGTTGGAACTGACCCTGGCAAGGCAGGCAACGGAAGCATGGTTGTTTATGGAAATCAAGATGCCTTCTCGGGTGTCTATTTCTTTAGGCCAGGACTTCGAATCGATTGGTCACCCTCTCTCGCTACAGGGCTTGAAGTTGTTTATGCTCAGAAAGCTTCTGTGAAATCTGGAGAAGATCGAGCCCTTGGAACAGAGATAGATCTTGGAACCGATTACAGTGTTTATAAGAACTTTGATTTAGGAGTGAATGTAGGAGTTCTATTCCCCGGCAAAGGGGTAATTTCCTCGATGGCTCCTGACGTTGAGAAAACCTATACTGTTTTTGGGTTTCGAACTACAGCTAGTTTGAAATTCTGATAAATTCACTAAGCCGCGGAGTTTGATTGAGGCTTTTAGTTAGTATTTTTGTTTGTTGTGCTTCGTTTGTCTCTTTTGCACTCAATGAAAATTTAGTTCAATCTGCTGAAGCTTTTTATGCTCAAAATGATTTTCCTCATGCTCTAGATTCATGGAAAAAAATCTATAAGGTCAATCCTCACTCTGTTGAAGCAGTGATTCGGGTATCCGATCTTCAATTGCTTCTCGATGGGCATGAATCTGCTCAAAAGACAATTTTAGAGTTCCTGAGCGAGGGGAGAGAACATCTAAGTTCATCGCAGGTTTGGATTGTTCAACAGCGATTGCTTGAAGTTCAAAACAGGTTTGTCAAAGATGATTCTCAAAGTCTCTATTTTCAAGCAATGGTAAAAATAAAATTGGCGGATTTTAATCAAGCTTTGCCTTTGTTAAACCAGGCTAATCAGATCGAAAAAGGGAACTCAAAGATTTTAGAATCAAAAGCTCAGTGTGAGCGAGAACTGGGACAGTACACCCAGTACTACGATACACTAAAAACAACTGCTGAGCTGAACTGGATTAATAATAAAGTCCGAGAAGAGCTTCTGGAGGCACAGTATTTTTTTCGGGATTTTTCAGACATCATCCAGTGGTCCCAAAGCCAAATCAATTCCAATATGTCTTTACGGCAAAAAACAGTCATTTCTCTGGCTAAATTAGAAAAAGCAGAGAATCAAGATTCTGTAAGAGCATTCCTTCAAATCATTGAAGGAGCTAAGGGTCGGCCGGTGAACCCCATGATTTGGTATGGCCTCGGCCGTTGCTATAGGAAAATGGAAAATGTAGGAGCTGCGACAAAATATTTTGAGAAGTTTGTTTCGATGACTGCCAAAAGCCAAGTGATAGCCACTCAGACTTGGGATCCTTACCGGACTGCCGAAAAACTCGAAGATGCAAAACAATGGCTCTTGGAGACCAAGCAAAGCCCATAATTGTCACTCGTGTTGGTTTCTTACACGCCTAGGCCAAAGTTAGTCAGTTGGTCCATGGTAGTAGTATTCTTTAAGTTTCAACTAATTATCACTTCTGCTCTTTCTGGCGTTAGCCTTGCATTTTGCCACTTCCGGACTGGGGACCTATGTCCCGTGTAGAGAGGCTTAAGAGAGTTTATGCAAAAAAAATCAAAAGCAAAAAACGCTTCCCTTGTTCTAGGTCTGTTTTTAACAGTTTTGATAGGGTTATCAGCGTGTGGCGATAAAAACCAATTGCTCCAAACCAATTCATCACTGAGTTTTACCCAAGACTACAACCCACCCTTACTCGATATTCTTTGGGTTGTAGATGATCGATCCCAGTTTTACAGTGCTCCCGGGCGTTCGCACATTGTCGAAGAGGCAAAACAGTTTTTTACCCGTTTAGACAGTTCGACTGCAAGCTATCAAATGGGTTTTATTACAGCCGATATGTTAAACGCTCAAGGGAGATTGCAACCTGTTTCAAGCCCCATCATCCTCAAAAAGAACATGGGGACTTTAGCGCAGCGAGTTTCACTTTTTTCGTCTCTGTTAACTCAAGTTGCCTTTAATGGGCGCACTAGCGGTGTTAATAAAGCTTTTGAAGCGACGGCAATTGCATTGACCTCGGGTTTTAAACCTAGAACCAATGTGCCACTTGTGATCGTGTTTTTATCAGATTCAGATGATCGTTCTTCAGTGCCTAGTTCGCAATCGGCTGTTACTTATTACGGCAATTTGTTTTTGAGTCTTAAAGGTAACAATCCTGATTTGCTACGGGTTTATTCGATTAACTACGAGCGACTAGCACAAGGTGAGGCTGTGAATTCCTCAAACCGTTGTGTGACTCTTTACAATGCAGATATTGACGGTCCAAATTTTCAAGACAGATTCTTTCAACTTGCGGACAGGCTTAATGGTGAGAGTTCTGGAATATGCGGGGCCTTTTCAGACAATATTAGTTTGGCGGGACTTAGGGCTCGTGAACTTCCTAAGAGATTTAAATTAGATGTCGCAATTCAACCGAGTACCTTAAGAGTTGTTGTTTCTTTAAATGGTGAAGAATTAGATGGATTGTCATGGTCTTTTGACGAGACCACTAATGAAGTTGTTTTTAATCAAGCCCCACCCGAGGGAAGTCGAATCGATATATCTTATCTTGGATTGTAAAGCTTAAGCATTAGAATTTTGTCGTGCTCTCAACTGGTTTAGAGCTCGGCCCCACTCGGATAGATTGGTGAGGAGTTCGTATTCTATCTTGTCTGCTAATCCTTGATAGTCCTCTTGTTCTTGAAATGAAAACACCGATTTTAAAATGATGTTTAAGTCGCTTTCTGTCTGTGAAAGTGACCTGCCATCTAGAAGCTCTTTCGTAAAGTCCAACCCAATAGCAGCTTTTGTGATTGTGATGGCTTCAATGAATCGCTCTAACCCTTCAATACATTGAATAAACAGGCGATTGCCATTGAGTTTGTCTGATTCACGAAATAACTCCGCAGTCTTTATAATGCTTCTCTGAATCCGCTCAATGCAAGAAAGAGAAATATCGTAACCTGTAGCGGCCCATATAGCTTTGTCTGCCGTTTTAATTTCAATTTCATGCGAGGAATCGATACTTTTTTCAAGAATTTCGGCCTGTTTTTCGGCGTTGTATCGAATGCCATCCACGAGCAGTTGGGTGACTAGGCGATTTGAGGGAATGCCGTTGATAGCTTCCGTAATTGCAGTCCCGATTTTGTTCATGGTATCGAGGCTAACACTGCAGGCTGAGTCATCTACTTTTAATTTAATCATAGTGTTCCCCTTTGGCGATGGCGCAGTAAGCTTAGATCTTCTCTGAGTAGTCGGGCTTTCGGATGATCAGGATGTCTGATGAGGATGGCATTCAGCTCTCCCTCACACCCAGCCCAGTCATTCTGCTTCAAAAGAGTTGCGGCTAACAAAAATCGATTATCTAAATTAGATGGCTCTTTTGTCAGAGCTTGAACAAGTCTTAGTCTTAGCTCTTTCCAGTCCATATCCGTTTCAGCTAAAGCATAGAGTTGATGCAGGGCTACTGAGTTTTGATTATCAATATCGAGTGCTTTACGGAAATAAAGTTCAGCAATTTTCTTTTCGCCACTCATTTCAGCGACAATGCCAATGCCACAGAAAGCTTTCGCGGCCTTGGGGCAAAAGTCTATAGCTTGCTGGAAAAATTGGGTTGCCTTATCAAACCGTTTTCGTTGGATTTCAAGAGTTCCTAGATTAATCAAAATGACGTGTGACCTGGGATTTAAAGATAAGGCTTGATGGTAGTTCTCGGAAGCTTCATTAAACCGTTCAAGCCTAGTTAGGCAGTTTCCAAACTCTTTGAAAAAGTTAAATCTTAGATCTGCCGGCAGTTTGCCCTGATCTTTAACTTTGGTAAAAGAATCTAAAGCACTGTGGTCATTATTTTCTTTTATAAAGCAAAGACCGAGAAGGGCATGGCCCTCAACTAGGTTATGAATTTCAACTATAGCATTAAAACACTTCTTAGCAGCCGGTGTATCCCCCAGGTTGAGAAGGCAAGTTCCTAAGCCCTTCAGAGCTCGGGGATTCTTAATTTCTTTTTTGAGTACATAGGAATACAAGTTTCGAGCAAGGAGGTAATCTTCGTTTTTAAGTAAGATATCAGCCTTAGTTAAAATGCTTAGTAGCTCACTATCTAATTTGGGTTCGGCAATTGGAATTTGGACCGTGAGAGTCGGCTTTTTTACAGTAATAAGAAAGCTTCGAGTTTCGATTCCTTCAGAATCCTGGTCAAAGTTTTTAATCGCATCATTAAGGTTATCTAAAATGTTGTTCTGAGTCGAAGGCACGACTTCCCGTACTTGTATGCTCTCTGCATCAGAGAGCACATTGAAAAAGGGGGACTGCTTGATATCGAGATGATTTTCTTGCGGCATGATAAATACATGCTGGAGCAAGGGGCATGCCAGTATATAAAGAAAAAGATGTGAACAGTGATTGATACTTGGAAGAAAAGATGGGGTACAAATTCGTCAAACACCAAACAAAGCGACAAACTTTTGACTTTGTTTGGTGATTTAAGATGAAGGTACTACGCGTCTTTGGTCTTTCGTCTCTTCGAAGATGATCTTTCAAAACTGCCTAGGTGATGGGAGGTTTTTACTTCGGTTTGTAGTTTTTTGATGGTCTGAGTTTTCATTGCGTCAATTTTAGAAATTAGCTGAAGATCAATGGCAACAATCTGATCACCTAATTTTCTTTTTTGAGCAAAAAGGGACTTCAGGGTTTCTCGGTAACTGTTCATTTCATCTTCGCTGGTAGAGGATTCTTTGAAGGCTCTTGCGATCTTTTGATCCAATGAACGAATGATATTAAGAAGTCTCTCGCGATTTTCGACGAAAAATTTAAGGTTATCCCAATGATCGCTATTCGTCTCCTCGAGGAACTTTGTGCTGATAGTGAAAAACTTTTGATAGTATTTATTTTTTAGTTTTAGAAATTGAATGACTTCTTCCATTTTTATTCCCCCTAGCGATTTTCGGAAACTTCTTTTTCGGTTTTGGTTGAGTTGATAGCTTGTTGCCAAGCTTCGTGTAAAGTTGTGAGAATATTGATGGCTTCATTAAGTTTTTCACTGTCATTATCTTTATTAGCCAAAATAAGTCTGTCTGTCACAAAACCGTAGAGAGAGTCCAACGACACAGCTAGATCACCACCTTGTTTTTTATTCAGAGTGGCTCTCAGTTCGTTGACAATGTCTTGACCTCTACCAATAAGCCTTGATTTCTCAATAGTATCTTTTTTTTCAATCGCGATGATAGCTTGTTTCAGGAATCTGATAAGCCCTTCATAAAGCAATAAGAGGATGGCTTCTTTGTTGGCTGTCATGATTTCAGTCGTTCGGTAAGACTTTAGGGTCTGTTGATATATCTTTTTCTTGTTCTCTTGGCTCATAGTTTAGTCCCTACAGTTATTGCTGCGGCAATCCATCGCCAACAGCACCTTGAAAGTAACTACTTTGGCTCTTCATGGCGCTGAGAGCCGACTGGGCAGAAGCCAACTGATTTTTTAGAGCCTCAGCCCGCCTCTCCACCTGTTTTTCTTTGGTAGAAATGTTTTTATCAATACTTCTGATCTGGCTATTGTAGTTTTGAAGTTGATTAGTTAACACTCCACCGCCAGCACTTGAAATTGTGTTTACAGCATTGATTACAGAAGGAATAACTCCACGTGTATTTTCGTCGCCAGCCATGAGGGTAACGACTTCGTCAAAATTTGATTCAAGTACAGTCTGGAATTTTTTTTCATCGAAAGCCAGAGTGCCTTGTTTGTTGAATTGAACTCCCAAGTCTCCGAGCGATTTTATTTTTTTTGTAGGATCGTTTAGAAAGTTCTGTTGAAGTGCACTTCGTAGTCGATCCTCGGCTAGGCGAATACCATAATCGCCACCCAAGGTCTTAGAGGTGTCTGTCTTTTCATCCATTTTGTTTTGGCTTTGGATAAAAGAAAAAATTTGATTGATCTTTTCAACAACATCTTTCATTTTAGTAATAGTTTTAGGGACGTCTTGGTCAATCGAGATCGTTAACGGTTTTCCCGACTCGGTTAGCCCTTTTAAATTCAGAGTTGCCCCAGGAATTATATCTTTTAATTCGTTCGAGGGACTTTGAATTTCATAGCCCTGATATTTGATGACCGCATTGGAAGCCTCTCGTGTGGATTCCAAATAGAGGTCATCTTCCCCCCCAGAAAAATAGAATTCGGGAAACTGCACATCGCTCTGAGTCCCTACACCTTCAGCTTTAAGAAGCAATCTAAAAGCAGGCTCTTCTGCAGCATTGTCATTAATGACACTTGCTCTAAGTCCCGTCCCTGAAGAGTTAATTACTTTCGCAACACCCTCCAAGGTGGAATTGTCATCATCGATAAAGATCTCTTGAAGCTCGCCATTTTTATTCGTGAACGAAATATAACCAGTTCCAATTTTGGTTTCCGATTTGTCTGGTAACGGATTTGAGAGGGCAGATGCAGAACCTGCTAATTGGAGTACTTCGATAGTGTGTTTGCCTTTTTCAGCAATGCTTTTGTCCGCACTACCCGTGATGATTTTATCATCATCTGTGGTGAAGGATAATTCTCTTAACGCAAATGGAGTTCCAATTTCAGGAAGACTTTGTTTTAGACTATCTACTTTAGATGCTAAATCGGTTAGTAGATTAACTTTAGATTCAATGGTGGTTTTTTTTTCTTCGAGCTGTTGGATGGGCTTGCGCTCAGCTTGTACCGCAGCTCCATAGGCCTTTTGGAACTCAGGCATCAAATTAGAAACTGCATCCATCGATATACTCGGCACACCAAGCTCCTTGGGTTAAAGACTCAATGGGATTGTTAAAGGAAATAGCTCTGAGGATTTACGAATTAAGAATCTACTCTTTCAGTATAAAAGCTAGAGGTAATTTAAGCAATCTTCGAAATGCAAATCGTATTGAATTAAAAAGCCTTATTGAATTTTTTAACGTCAGTAATTTGGCTTTTTTCTCGATGGAGTTTCTTGGTTGAAAAGCAGTTTCTAACAGATCTCTTTAACTTGGGGCGGTGCGCGAGCAGCTCAATCACTGTTCCGCTGTCAACAATTTGACTTGTAAGCTCAGTGTTCTGAAATCCATTAGAGGACTCATCAGATGATGTGGACGGGCTAGATGATGTTTCTGTTCTATTGATTTTCGGTCTATCTTTTAAGTTTTTTCTGGCAGAGTTCTCTTCCTGTCGCTGTCTCGAGTTGTCGGAAGTTTCGTTCGAAGCATTGATGGAATAAGGAATTGCTGGGTTTAGGGGATTTACAGCCATAGAGGACTCCTCTAGGAATATATCGGCTTACTCCGATGAAAGAGTAAGCCGATTTCCCCATTTGTTAGCTTACAGCGTAACCTCAGCTAATCTCCTAATAGTTTCAGTGCCATAGCAGGAGTCATGTTAGTTTGTGAAAGAATTGCCACTCCAGCTTTTTGCAATACTTGCGCTTTCACAACGTCCGCGGTTTCTTTAGCTATATCCGCATCAATAATTCGCGAACGCGCTGCTGTCATATTCTCTTCGTAAACTGACAAGCTGCTGGACACAGATTGTAGTCTCGATTGAAGAGCACCCAGCTCCGCTCTAGGTTCTGCTAATTTTTTTACCGATTCATCAATGGTCGTAAATGACTCCCTAGCAGAATCGATATCTGAGAGGTCCACACTCGTTAACCCCAGAGTTGAAACACTTAAGTCGAGTTTTCCAGAATCGTATTCAAAACGATTGTTTTCATCATTGTCAGGTCCAATCTGAAATGAAAAGTTTCTACCCTTTCCATTCAATAGTGGATTATCGAGATATTTTGTGGATCCCGATAGCCGATCAATTTCTTGTTTAATTTGTTCCACCTCAAACTGAATCGATTGCCGTTCAGCATCTCCAACGTTATCACTCGATGCTTGCATCGCAAGTTCGCGAAGTCGGACGATGGAATTATTCACATCATTCATTCCCCCCTCTGCAACTTGAAGCAATGATAGAGCATCTTGAGCGTTTCGCCGGGCCTGCTGGATACTTCTCACTTGACCCTCGATGCTCGTTGAGATCGAAAGTCCGGCGGCATCATCGCCTGACTTATTAATTCTTTTACCTGTCGCTATACGCTCGGCAGACTGAGCGAACTTATCTGAAGATTCCTCCAGATGGCGTTTCGTGTTGAGCGACGCCAAATTGGTTAATATCGTTAATGCCATAGTAAGCTCCTTTAGCTCTTTCCCTTTAGGAAAGAACTTGATAAATGGGTTGTATAGCGCGTTGCATTACAACGCACAGTGTCTTTATCGGCACTGCGTTAATAAGCTTTAGAAAAAAAATATGCACCGCATTAAAAAGAATATGGAAAAACTACACAAACCCGTCTTGTTATCCGAAGTTATTGAAAATATTAATGTTATTGATGGTGGGGAATATGCTGACTTAACATTTGGTGAAGCGGGTCATTCAGATGTCTTACTTAATCACAGGATTTCAGCGCTCGTAGGTAACGATAGGGATGAGACCACCCTTCAACGCTATCGGGAGGAGGGTAAATACCGCGATGACCCAAGGCTAAAGTTGGTTGTGGGTCCTTTTTCCGATTTCCTACGGCAGGTGGGGGAGACCAAGTTCGATGGTATATTGGTCGATCTTGGAGTGAGTACTCGTCAATTGTTAGAGCCTGATCGGGGTTTTTCCCTTATGAAGGCTGGACCTTTGGATATGAGAATGAACCCTGGCAAAGGTGAGAGCTTAGCCTCACTTTTAGCTCGCTTAACTCCTGATGAACTAGCCGATGAACTTTATAAAAACGCTGAGATCAGGGATTCTAGAAAGCTAGCTAGAAAAATCATTGAGGGGTTTAATCAGGGGCAAATTCAAACCACTCTGGATTTGGCTCAAGTAGCTGGAAAGCGGGTTCCGGGAAAGTCTCATCCTGCCACGGCTCTTTTTACCGCTTTAAGAATGATGGTGAATCATGAGAAAGAAGAGATGGAAACCTCAATCCCAGCTCTGGTCGAAGCTCTTAAGCCTGGCGGACGTTTAGTTGTGATTACTTTTCATTCGACCGAGGACAGATTGATTAAAAGGCTTTTCTTAAAGTTGGCAGGTAGGTGTACCTGCGAAGAACCGATTTGTCGATGTCAGCAACCCGCCAAAGTTAAACTCATTACAAAAAAGCCTGTTGAACCTTCTGAGTTGGAGTTGCTGGAAAATCCTAGGGCGCGGAGTGCTAAACTAAGGTGCGTTGAAAAAATCTGAATAAACGCATAAAATAAAGATATCTTTAAACAACTCTCCGAAAACAAAAATCCATGATGAATCAAATTTCGCCCCGCAAGGAGCTTACTTTCTTTTTATTATCAATTTTTATATTGGCGGCCGCTTTGGTCTGGGTACGAGCTTTAACTGTTAAATCTACTTACGAATTTGTGGGAAAAGAGAGACAGTACAGACTGCTCGAACAAGAAACTCAGGCTTTGCGAGTTCGATGGTTGAAAATGACTTCTCCCAAAAGGCTCGAGTCTTTGGCTTCACAATTAGGTTTGGAGCCACCAAAGCTAGGACAGAGTTTGCGAATTCAAGCACCTGCCTCAGAGGTAAAACACTTTTAATGAGTTCATGGATCAAAATTAGGCTCGGATTTATATACGTCTCGCTGGTAGCTTTCTTCCTTTTGATAGGCTTGAGATTATTCCAATTACAGCTTTGGAAAGATCCGGATCTTGAAAACCTAGCTCGCCGTCAATATCACAAAGTAAATAAAAAAATACAATATCGGCAGCCGATTTTAGATCGAAACGGTGAGGAATTAGCAGTTAGTATGCCCTCGGTTTCAGTTTTTGCTCATCCCAAAATGATTCGGGCCCGAAAAAAAACAGCTATTTCGCTCGCTCGAGTATTGGGTGGAAGTCCTCAAAAATGGTTGCAAAAACTAGATAAACGAAAAAATTTCGTTTGGATTCACCGTCAACTGACTGAAGAGCTGGCTAAAAAGCTCACTGCGCTGAAGCTTCATGGGGTTTTCGTGGAGCCCGAGAACCATCGGTTTTATCCAAACTCTACATTGGCGGCCCAGACTTTGGGTTTTACTGATATCGACGGTAATGGAATTGCTGGTGTTGAACTTTATTTAAATCAACAATTGATCGACACTCGAGGCAAAATGGCTATACCCAGAGATGGAAAGGGTAATCTCAGTTATCTCGAAAAAAATTATGGTGAGAGCTTTAGTGTCCGGGAAGGGGTGCGTTTAACTTTAGACCGAAGGATTCAACACGTTGTTGAAGAAGAGCTTGAGAGAGCTGAGATTTCCACGGGTGGAAAAAATATCATGGCAGTTGTTGTCGATCCGATGACGGGAGAAATCATTGCATTGGGCCAGCGTCCCCTTCTTGATTCGAACTATCCCAATCTAACCCCACCGGTAAACGCCACTAATTTATGGATTTCGCATCTTTATGAGCCAGGTTCGACATTAAAACCGGTTTTTGCTGCTGAAGCGATCGAGCTAGGGCTAATGAATTCAAAGTCCAAGATCGATTGTGAAATGGGCCATTTGAAAATAGGCAATATGGTGATTCATGAAGCTGAAGCCAATCATAAGTTCGGAAAAATATCTCTCGGTGAAATTATCCAACATTCGAGCAATGCCGGGGCTGCGAAAGTAGCCCTTACTCTCGGTGCCAAAAGAATGAAGAATGTTTTGGATAAGTTTAACCTCATTAAAAAAACTGAAGTCTCACTACCTGGAGAGGTTTTCTCAGGTCTGAAAAACGAGGACGTTTGGAAGACATTTTACCAAGCTACAGTAGGATTTGGTCAGGGGATTTCTTTTACACCATTGCAGATGGTGATGGCTTATGCTCCGTTTGCAAATGGTGGTTATTGGGTGAGACCTAAAATTTTACTAAATGAAGTTGAGATTTCAGAATTGCAGGCGAGCTCGGCCAAAAGAGTATTGAGTCCCTTAACCGTGAAAACTATGACAGATATTTTGGTTTCAGTAACTGAGGGAGACAAGGCTACTGGTGCTAAAGCAAAAATCGCGGGGCTCAAGGTAGCTGGAAAAACGGGTACAGCACAAAAATACGAGCCAGGTAAAGGTTACGACAGTAAAAAGTATTTAGCTTCTTTCATCGGTTTTCTTCCTGCGGATAAACCGGAATTACTCATAGGAGTTATGATAGATGAGCCAAGAGCGCCCTACTATGGGGGTTTAACTGCAGCTCCAGTTTTTAAGAGAATTGCTGAACGATCAATGCAGATCTTAGATCGTGTTCCGAAGACAGCGGTTGTTAAAAACACGCCACTCATCCGAAAAACCACACCCATGCCCGAGCTTATTCCGATGCCTGAAATTAGGGTCGCTGCTGATGGCGTTTGGTACATGCCAAATTTAAAAGGTCTAAGCATGAGAGAAGCTCTTCGGGTTCTAGGAGAACACGTGAATTCGGTTAAAATGGTGGGTGAGGGTTTCGTAGACCGTCAATCCCCAGACTCTGGCACTGTTATTTCACCTCAGAGTGAGGTGAACTTGCATTTCTCTCCCAACACATAATTTTTCAAAAAAGTCCGAAGTGGACATATTTGCAAACAACCTGTATCTCAACAATTATCGTGAAAACTGTAAAAGAACTTTTTCAGCCCTCCGAGATTATAGAGGCCACAGTGCCCCTTGATACGAGCATTGCTGAAGTTATCGTGGATTCGAGAAAAGCTAAAAAGGGAAGCCTTTTTGTTGCTTTACGAGGGTCCCAATTGGATAGCCACGATTTTGTGCCTTTGGTATCGAGCAAAAATGCGGTCTCGGTGGTAGATGGTTCTTACTCATCTCCATCATCTCAAACAAACTATATTAAAGTACATTCCACTCGCGAGTTGTTAGGAAAAATAGCTTCGCGATTTTGGGGAAACCCCACAAGCCAGTTTAATCTAGTTGGGATAACTGGGACCAACGGGAAAACAACAACCTCTTTTTTGCTAGACCAAATTTGGACTCAAATGGGGTTGACGACCGGTCTTGTAGGAACAGTACATAACAAAATTGCAGAAGAGGTTATTGAAAGCGAACTTACTACTCCTGGGCCTGTCGAGCTGCAGACATTGTTTCACCGAATGGTTCAGAGAAAAGTTGAAGTTTGTTCCATGGAAGTTTCATCTATTGCCTTAGACCAATTTAGAGCTCAAGGAGCCGAGTTTAAAGTTGCAGTGTTCACCAACTTCTCTCAAGACCATCTCGATTATCATAAAACGATGGACAGCTACCTGAAGTCAAAGCTCAGATTATTCTCAGATTACAAAGCCCCTCACGCCGTGGTTAATGCAGACGACAAGTATAGCCATTCTTTTTTGGCGGCTTCGACTGCTGCCCACAAGCTTACTTATTCACTTTCAAATGAAAACTCAGATTTCTCAGTTTTAAGATCGCAATTCAGCAAAAGCGGAACGATAGCAGTTCTTAAAACTCCAATAGGTGAGCTGGAAATAAATTCGCCCTTGATCGGTGCTCATAATTTAATGAATGTATTAGCTGTATTGGGCGTGGTGAAATCTTTGGGCCAAGACTTAGAAAAAGCTTCAGATCTCCTTAAGAATGCTACTGGGGCCCCCGGAAGATTACAACGAGCTGTGTCGGGAGAGTATTATCCCAATGTGTTTGTGGACTATGCTCATTCGGATGATGCTTTGGAAAATGTTTTGAGTGCTTTAACAAAACTCAGAGGAGATTCTAACTGCAAAATTATTACTGTCTTTGGTTGTGGCGGGGATCGAGATAAAACAAAAAGACCTAAAATGGCCAAAGTTGCCTCTGTTTATAGTGATATTACGATCGCAACTTCGGACAATCCTCGAACTGAGGACCCGGAGGAAATATTAGACGAAGTAGAAAAAGGGGTTGATAGGAGTGTGACTATCTACCATCGAGAACCTAATCGAAGAGATGCCATCTACATGGCATTAAAATTAGCTTCACCGGAAGACATTGTTCTTATCGCCGGAAAGGGCCACGAGAATTATCAAATCGTTGGGAGTCAGCGTTTTGACTTTGATGACGTTCAAGTCGTCAGAGATTTCTATAGCCTGTAAACCGCAGCTTGTTTAAATTAAAATTTTGCAACTAAAGAAGTGGTATAAAGAGCATCCACTTTCTTTTTACCAGCGACAGCAGGTACATTTCTGAAGTTTACAAGATAAGCCAATTTTACTGAGAACATTTGATTTAACAACACACTTAATGATGGCTCTAAATTGAAGCGATAATCCTTAGTGTTGGTGTAACTTTGCAGGTACTCTACCCAGAACTTCGAACCTACATTAGAACTCCATTTATTATTCCACTCCAGATAAACACGACTCATGTGACTTGTGAGGTATCCTGAAGTAGTCGTACCATTATCTGTTGTAAAACTTTCCTTGGTAAGTCTGTAGCCGATTTCAGTTCCAACGTCGGTTTGGTCCCCTTTTAAAAAAACGTACTTTCCTCCAAGGTCAACCGTATGTCGCAACTCAGTTCCCGCAAAAGGAAGGCTGTCAATTTGGTAGCTCGAGTAAATAGCCAAGGCTGTCGACAAGCTTCTTTCGTAGCGAAGTCCCAAATCCCACTTTTTAGCCGTTTCAGTCCCTGATGTTTTTCCTAGTAAATAGGACCCAGTAAATTTTAGGGCGTTTGGAGTCCAATCGTAAGTTGTACTCTGTTTGATGCTGTATGTTTGGGTTTCGCTGTTTCCCGATGCCAAAATAACACCCGCCTCGGAGTCGTGGCTGAGTTTGCTAGGTTTGGTATCCTCAGCAAATGAGAATTGGGAAACTAAAACAGATGTTACTAAAATTAGGAAACGCATAGGACCTCGATTCTATTTTTTGGCTACAGTTTCTTCTCTAAGAACTAGCTTGGCAAAAAGAAAAACCACAAAAGCTACGATGATGAAATCAATACTGCTACCAATAACTTTACCGTACAAAACTCCGTGGTAGCTCAATTTTCGAATATCATCGACGTTTGCCGCTCTGAGTGCCGGCTGGAAAATAAGCGGCATCAGGAGGTCATTCACCACAGATGAAACGAGTTCATTTGCTTTACCACCGATAATCACCGCAATAGCTAGCCCAATAACACCGTAGTGTTTCAAAAATCCCAAAAATTCTTTTACCATATTTCCATCCTCCGAAAGTGGAGCAGGTAAACATGTAGCTGTTGGGTCGTCAAATGAAAAACAAACAGACTTTGACGCTTTCATCAGGATCTTAGATAATTTAAATCAGTATGTATTCCTCAATTACTTTTGAAAAATTAGCTCAATGGGCAGGTGGAGAAGTTTTTTCAAAAACTGGGGTCCACTTTCCTGTCTCCAATATATCTACAGACACCCGTACGTTAAAGCGTGGAGATGTTTACTTAGCCCTGAGGGGTGAATCTTTTGATGGCAATCAATTTTTAAAAGCTGCTGTTGATGCGGGTGCAATCGGGGTGATTTGTGAAACTGCCGAGGAAATAAGTATTCCCAAGATCAAAGTGGAGGATTCTTTAAAAGCATTAATTGCTATTGGGGAATCTGCTCGGTCCATTTTTCGTGGGCCTGTTTTTGGAATTACGGGAAGTGCCGGAAAATCATCGACTAAAGATATGGTTGCTGTGCTTTTGGGGGAAAATACTGTCAGCTCGCCCGCTAGCTTCAATAACTTGATGGGTGTCTCTAGAACTCTTTGCCTCGTTGAAGATGATACGAAAAATTTGGTCCTTGAGATGGGGATGAATAATTTTGGTGAAATAGCGGAGCTCTGTAAGAGATTTCGTCCTCAATTTGGGATGATCACCAACATAGGAGATGCTCACATCGGCAAACTGGGCGGACAGGAAGGTATTTATCGTGCTAAAAAAGAGATGTTTGATTTCCTAGCAGCCGATTCCGATAGTCTTGGAGTCGCACTCAATGGTGATGATAATTGGGTGATTGAAGCGTACAAAAGTGCTTTTCGCCACCAAGACCGGTTGAATTTTAAGTTGAAAACCTACTCTCGAAAAAATAGTTCCGCTGATATTTTTCTTGAGAGTAGCTTCATGGACCCTCAAACCGGTTTTTTAAATCTTAAAATAAAAACCGCAGAGGGAAATATTGTTACTGCTTTGCCTATATTTGGTGAGCATCAAGCTGAAAATATTATCGCAGCTATTGCAATGGTGAAACTAGTGGATGTTCCATTGCGAGACATTGAAAAACGGTTGAAAAATATCAAGCCGGCAAAACATCGGGGCGAAATCATCCAATTATCAGGGGAAAAGATTGTGATCGATGAGAGTTATAATTCTAATCCAAAAGCTTTACTTTCGTCCCTAGAATCTTTGAAAAAACTTTCTCCTAGGGGACGCTATGTTTTGGTGTTGGGAGAGATGAGAGAGCTTGGCAATTTTTCAAAGCAGCTACACGAAGATGTGGGTAGCTTTTTGGCAGATTGGATCGGAAAAGAACGGCCTCGGGTGTCTATTGTTACAGTGCGGGGGGATTCTTCAAGGATCTCAGATCAAATAAAAAAATTTCATCCCTCGGTTCCAGTCAAACATGTTGAAACAACTGAGCAAGCGAAACAAATTGTTCCCTCGTTGATACACTCAGGTGACATTGTCTTTATTAAAGGCTCGCGAAGTGTGGGCTTAGATCAGCTTTTAAGCACTCTTTAAAACCCGATTTTAGCTTCGATTTACGCGGTTAATCAATAAAAACCACGCTTTCAAAGCGTTTTAAAAGATAGTATTATCAAATACTTATAACTTTTTTCTTGCCCGTTGGTTCGTATTTTTATAAACCACAGCGCGGGAGAAGAGTTTGCTATATCAGTTGCTATATCCAATGCATGGTTCTTTCCATGCGTTCCATGTTTTCAAGTATATTACTTTCCGAGCATTAGGGGCGGGTCTAACTGCGTTCCTACTGAGTTTGATTCTTGGTCCGCACTTTATAAAAATTTTGAGCAACAAACAGTACGGTCAAACTATTCGAACCGATGGTCCTCAGACCCATTTAAAGAAATCTGGAACACCTACCATGGGGGGAATCCTCATATTATTGAGTGTTACTGTCTCAACATTGCTATGGTCCGATTTGAGTAATCGATATATCTGGCTTGTCTTAGGTGTGATGCTCTCTTTTGGTTTTATCGGTTGGTTGGATGATTTCAAAAAAATTACAGAGAAGAATTCAAAAGGGCTCTCAGAAAGAGCAAAAATGATCCTTCAGACGTTGTTTGCATCAATGACTATTTATGTTCTTTTCGGGATTTTTAAAGTCGATACGTCACTAAATATTCCTTTTTTCAGAACTGCTACGGTAGAAAATGCGTGGTTGTATTTTGCATTGGCTTGGCTCGTGATTGTAGGTTCCTCGAACGCCGTAAACCTAACAGACGGTTTGGACGGTTTGGCTATAGGCCCTATCATCACCACTGCTTTGACTTTTGGGATACTTTCTTACCTGGCTGGTCACGCCAAACTTGCAGAGTATCTATACATTCCGTTTGTGAAAGAAGCTGGTGAGCTTTCAATTTTGTGTGCCGCTATTGTCTGCAGTGGTATGGGCTTTCTTTGGTTTAATACCTACCCTGCCCAAGTGTTTATGGGCGATGTCGGTGCTCTAGCTTTGGGGGCAGCTTTAGGAGCTATAGCAGTCATTACCAAAAACGAATTTGTACTTGCAATTGTGGGGGGCATTTTTGTGGTTGAGGCTGTGTCCGTAATTACACAACGTATTTCGTTTAAAACTACCCGAAAAAGAGTTTTTAGAATGGCTCCAATTCATCATCATTTTGAACTTTCGGGTTGGGCGGAGCCCCAAATCACAGTCAGATTTTGGATCATTTCGTTAGTTCTAGCAATGCTTGGACTGGCAACATTGAAGTTAAGATAGAGAGAGGAAAATCATGGAGAAGTTAAAAAAGGGAACGCGAGCACTTGTTGTTGGGTTGGGGAAAAGTGGCGTGTCTGCCACTAAGCTACTTTGTAAAAAAGGGCTTAAAGTCACTGTGACCGACGAACTTAATAAAAGCGATTTGAAAGAATCATTGGATGCCTTAGAGGGTTTTGATTTTGAAGCTGAATTAGGTAAGCACGTTCTAAAAACCTTTACCGAACAAGATGTGATTGTTGTTAGCCCAGGAGTGAGGCTCGATATCAAACCTCTCGAACAGGCTAGAAAAAGCAATATTCCGGTCATCAGTGAGATAGAGTTGGCTGCTCACTTCATTACTGAACCAATCATTGCGGTCACCGGGACCAACGGAAAGACAACGACTTCTCATTTGATACATGAAATGATTCAAGCGGGCGGAAAAACCTCTTTCCTTGGGGGTAATGTAGGAGTCCCACTTTGTGATTACGCTGCCCGCAGAGAAAAATGTGATTATGTTGTTGTTGAGACCAGTAGCTTCCAGTTAGAAACCTGTTTTGAATTTAAACCTCATGTTGCAGTTTTCTTAAATGTGGCACCCGATCACCTAGATCGCTATGCCGGCTTTGAAGATTATGTGAAAGCGAAACTTCGCTTGAAAGCTAACATGACCGAAGAAGATTACATTGTGACCAATTTGCGAGATTCAAAGCTCATGGCACAGCTCTCGGGCACAGCTGCTAAACATTTGTATTTTACGACTGATTCTTTCGCCAAAATTCCCGCCCATTATGCAGAAAAGTTTCAAGGGGCTTATTTAGAGCCATCTCAAATTGCTTTAAAAACTGAACGGTGGAAAGAACACGTATTTCCCTTACAAGGGGCTCTTCTTCGCGGACTTCATAATAGAGAAAATATGATGGCTGCGATGCTAGCTGCTAAAGTCGTGGGAATTTCAAATGAAGCCATTCAGAAAGTTCTTTTAACGTTCAAGTCTCTTCCACATCGAATGGAGTTTGTGGCAAGAAAAAATCAAGTTTCTTTCTACAACGATTCCAAGGGAACCAATGTTCATTCCTTAATGAGATCACTTGAGAGCTTTAAAGAACCTGTGATTTTGATTGCTGGTGGAAAAGATAAGGGTGAAGAGTATGAACCTTTGATTCCTTTCATTAAGAAGTATGTGAAGAATCTCATCCTTGTAGGCGAAGCGAAAGAAAAGCTCAATCGTGCAATCGGTGATCACAGTGAGACCTTCTTGGTGGGTACTTTCGAAGAAGCGGTTTACGTCGCTTATCAGAAGTCACGTTCTGGGGACGTTATCCTTTTATCTCCAGGATGTGCCAGCCAAGATATGTTCAAGAATTACGAAGAGCGCGGAGAGCACTTCAAAAGTATTGTTGCCAAGTTCTGATTCTGTTGGCCCTAGTACATGGATTGAATGTAATCCTTGTACCTTTCTGAACACACTTTGCGTTTCAATTTGAGGGAGGGGGTTAATTCCCCCGATTCCACTGAAAAATCTCGAGGTAGCAGTCTAAATTTTTTAATGCTTTCGTAGCCTGCAAGGTTTTTGTTCACTGCGGTGAGCTCTTGATCGATGAGTTCTAGTACTTTCGAGTTTTTTACCAGCTCATCCATCCCCTCTTGAATCACTCCCCCTTGGGATAACCATTTTTGCACTTCGGGTTCGTTGAGTGTAATTAGAGCTACGACATATTTTTCTCGGTCTCCATAAACCATCGCCTGACTGATGAAACGCACGCCCTTCAACATGTTCTCCAGCTTTTGAGGAGCGATGAATTTACCACCCGATGTTTTGATGAGTTCTTTTTTTCTGTCTGTAATCTTTAAGAAACCCCTCTGGGTAATCTCTCCAATATCACCGGTGCAGAACCAACCATCATCGGTAAAGACTTCGGATGTTGCCTGTGGGTTTTTGTAATACTCGCGGAAAACCATATCGCCCCTCGTTTGAATCTCGCCGTCTGGTGCGAAGCGGAATTCAATGTTACCAAACGGTTTTCCGACAGTTCCAAAACTAAAATCATCTGGCCGATTAACCGCGATGGCAGCTGTAGTTTCTGTCAGTCCATATCCCTCGACAATTGAGATTCCAGCAGCATGAAAGAATTCACAAAGATTAGCAGCTAGTGGGGCTCCTCCTGAGACGGTAAGCCTGATTCTACCTCCAAATTTTTCTCGAATTTTTGAGAAGACGAGTTGGTCTGCAATTTTGTATTTTACATCCAGAGGTAGGGGGATCGGCTTTTGTTCTGAGCGCAGACGGGCTACTTGCCTTCCAGTCGAAATAGCCCAATTGAAAACTGATTGAGAGTATTTGGGCTTAGTGGACACTTCGGATTGAATTTTGGAGTAAATTTTCTCGTAAATTCTCGGCACACTAACGATTACCGTTGGCTTTGCTTCAACAAGATTTTGCGGAAGAGTATTGATATTTTCTGCAAAAGCTAACGTTGTTCCTGAAATGAGAGGTAAAAGACTCTCGACTCGTCCCAGAATATGTGCAAAGGGCAAAAAGGCGAGAGTTGTATCTTCTGAAGTGAAGGTGAAGTTTTGAATAATGGCTCGAAGCTCGGCTAGGAAGTTGAAGTGAGAAAGAACCACTCCCTTGGGTTGTCCGGTAGTACCTGAAGTGTAGACAATAGATGCAATGTTGTCGGGACGAATCGATGCCACCACCTTATTAAATTCATCTTCAATGGTTTTGTTTTGAATAGGAGCTGAAAAGTCATCGAAGGAAATTGGCGGAACATTATTGACCGAGCTTACAGGGTTCGAAAAGCTCACTACTGGGATAGATAATTTTTTGAGGTGAAAAGCTGCCTCTAATTTTTTTATCATCGCCTCATCTTCTGCGAAAACAAGTTTAGATTCGCTATGTTCGAGGAGATAAGCAACATCTTCGTAGGTGTTCGACTGATAGATAGGAACTGTTACTACTCCTGAACAAAGGTTTGCCAAGTCCGCAATCAGCCATTCGGGTCTTGTGTTGCTGATGATGGCTACTCGATCTCCTGGAACAATATTAAGTTTTTTATAGAAGTGAAAGATTCCTAAAATTCTTGCATGAAGTTCTCGCCAAAGGACCGGCTGATAAATACCATTTTTTTTTGCAAGGTAAGCAGTTCCTTCAGGGGTTAGCTGAATTCTCTTTGCATAGATTTCAGAAATTGTTTTGCCGTCCACAGATGATGAACTCATGGAGACTCCTTTTGGGGTATTGCTATTGCAATGAATTTTTTCTGATGAAGTCTTTATTTTACCTCGTTTTTATATTTTTTGCGGCACTTGCTGCGTCGTTATTTCTTATTCCGACTTTAGCCAGAATTTCACAGTTTGTTGCGTGGCGAGAGTTCGTAAAGCGCCCCAAAGGTATTGAAAACGCACTGGCATTGAGAGTTGGGTTTAATCTCAGCATCGCTATACCCGTTATTCTAGGGGCGTCATTGTCTTGGTTTTGTACCAAGAGGTTTACTTATGGATTCTTGTTTGCAGCTTTCTGTCCCCTACTGTTTAGGGCGATCACTCGGTATCAGAATCAACGAAACATAAAAACTTTGGAAAATTCTGCTGTTTCGTTTTTCCACCTTTTGCTGGGACTAGTGCAGTCGGGCAAGTCTTTGCCTTCTTCGCTTTTCGATGCGGTTCAATCTCAAACAACTCCTTTCACATTGAAACTTAGGAAATACCTAGGCAAATACGAGGAAGGAAGAGGATTAAGCAGAATATTGATAGAGTTTAGAAATCGGACGCGGTTACCCGTTGTTGGAAGTTATCTCACTTCCCTAGAAATGGCTTATCGGCAGGGGCTTGAAGTTGCTCCCTTACTTGAAAAAATGATTCCCACCCTAGAAACGGAACAACATTTCCAGTTAAAAGTGGAGGATCTAAGGCGACAAATGCTGGTTCAGTCTGCTTTAGCTTTTTTTATGCCTTGGGCTCTTGCGGGTGTTTTGTGGATTTTCAATCCTGAAGTTTTTGCTTCGCTATCGAAAAATCATTGGAGTCAGCTGATCGCAGCGTTTTCAATGTTGTTTGAGATAACTGGAATCTGGTTTTTATGGGAAACAACGAGATTTTTGTGATTCCTCTTCATTTTCAATCTAAAAAGATACGGATAGAGAGAAAAAATCGAGCGGGGCTCATCCACTTCTTTGATGCTCTTTTGCTCTATCTTCAGGCTGGCTTTGCTCTTTCGTACGGATGGCAGGAAGTCTTAAAAGCCTCGGAGGGCTCTTTACCCGTTGATTTAGCAGGTATCTTGTCTTACCAAGCGTGCGAAAGTGGAGAGTTAGAAAGTATTCAAGATGTTTTAGAAAGACTTCAACAGGAAGAAATTGTTGCTTCGCATTATGTTTGGTTTTCAGTTATTTTTGAACTCTACAAATCAGGTAGTGGTTTGACTCGAGGCGTAGAATCGATTTCAAAGTATCTTAGGAATGAGCAAATCAGGGATCTGGAAAGCCATTGCCGTACTTTGCCGACGAAAGTAAATGTTTGCCTCATGTTTTTCTTTCTTCCCCCGACATTTCTTTGGATTTTTGGCCCTTTACTGCTCGAGATCGCTCGCCAATTTAATTCTTAAATTACTTAATTCTAACGATGTCAAAGCTAGACGAAGTCGTTTCTTTGGGGTTAGATTAGGGCGTTTATAGATATTTTTAAGTGCTAGCAGGGGGACCCCGGGTTTATGGCGAAAAACACAGATCAAACAATGCAGCAGATTGTATCTCTCTGTCGAAGAAGAGCTTTTATTTTTCAATCCAGCGAAATCTATGGCGGACTTAACGGTTGTTGGGATTATGGTCCGATGGGTGTCGAGCTTAAGAGAAATATAAAAGCTTTGTGGTGGCGAGATATAGTGACTCGACGTACAGACGTCGAAGGAGTTGATTGCTCAATTCTCATGAATGCAAAAGTTTGGGAAGCTTCGGGCCACGTCCAGTCCTTTACAGACCCTATGGTAGATTGTCTGCAATGTCGGGGGCGATTTAGGGCAGATCATATTGCAAACAATCAGTGCCCGACCTGTGGAACCAAAGACAAATTCACCGAAGTAAGACATTTCAATTTGATGTTTAAAACTTTTGTGGGAGCTATGGAGGACAATAGTTCTCAAGTGTTTCTGCGACCCGAAACTTGCCAAGGTATTTTTGCCAACTTCGATAATGTTGTGAACACTTGCCGAGTCAAAGTACCCTTTGGAATAGCTCAAATTGGGAAAGCTTTCCGAAACGAGATCAACCCGAGAAATTTCACATTCCGCTCGCGGGAATTTGAGCAAATGGAGATGGAGTTCTTTTGCAAACCCGATAAAGATGAAGCGAATCGATGGTTCGAGTACTGGAAGACCGAGCGTTACAACTGGTATCTTAAATACGGCATTCAAAAAGACAAACTTCATTTAAGAACTCATGATCAAAATGAACTGGCCCACTATGCGGCTGGTTGCGCAGACATTGAGTACGATTTCCCATTTGGTCGAGCCGAGCTTGAGGGCATTGCAAATCGCACAGACTACGATCTAAAGCGACACGCTGAGTTCAGCAAAAAAGACTTGAGCTACTTTGATCAAGCAGCTAACGCTCGCTATTACCCTTTTGTGATTGAACCCTCAGCGGGAGCCGATCGTGCTACTTTAGCTTTTCTTGTTGATGCGTATGTCGAAGAAGCAGAACGTACTGTGCTTCGCTTTCATCCAGAAGTTGCTCCCATCAAAGCGGCTGTATTTCCTTTGGTCAACAAAGAGGGAATGCCCGAGATGGCAGAAAAAATCTTCTTGGATCTTAAGAAGAGGTGGAATTGTTTCTTTGATGACAAAGGGGCTGTGGGTCGAAGATATCGACGACAAGATGAGATCGGTACCCCCTATTGTATTACTGTAGACGGTGAAAGTATAAAGTCCAACTCAGTGACAGTGAGAGAACGCGATTCGATGACTCAAGTGAGAGTTTCGGTAGATGAACTTGTTAACCATCTTTCGAAAACCTTGAGCTCGGGGGTTTAATGCAAGTTTATTTTTTTGGAGATGGTAAAGCCGACGGCTCAAAAGATCAGAAGTCTCTTTTAGGAGGTAAAGGGGCGAATCTCGCTGAGATGACTCTCTTGGGACTTCCTGTTCCCGCAGGTTTCACGATAACAACTGAAGTTTGTACCTACTTTTATAAAAATAGCTCCACTTATCCCAAAGAGCTTGAGAGAGAAGTTAATGCGGCGGTCACTAAAATTGAAAAGCTAGTTGATTGTCAGTTTGGAAATGCCAAAAATCCACTTTTAGTTTCTGTCCGATCGGGCGCTCGAGCCAGTATGCCGGGTATGATGGACACTATTCTGAATCTAGGGATCAATGAAGAAACTCTTCAAGGTTTAATAGCCAAATCTGGAGACGAAAAGTTTGCTTATGATGCTTATCGAAGGTTTATTCAGATGTACTCTGATGTGGTTCTAGGAGTTTCCCCACATCACTTCGAAACCCTTTTGGATGAGTCGAAACGTCGAACTGCAGTGACAGTCGATAGCCATTTGCCCGTGGATGAGCTGAAAGGGCTTGTTAAAAATTTTAAAGAGATTGTCAAAAAAGAGACCGGTCAGATTTTTCCGGAAGATGTTAAAGAGCAATTGTGGGGCGCTATTGGAGCGGTTTTTAAATCTTGGATGAGTTCCAGAGCGGTCAGTTATCGACGCATTCACAAGATTCCTGAAGATTGGGGGACTGCAGTTTCTGTCCAAGCGATGGTGTTTGGAAATATGGGCGAGGATTGTGCTACCGGAGTGGCGTTTACTCGAGACCCTTCAACCGGAGAGAAAAGATTTTTTGGGGAGTACTTACAAAATGCTCAGGGAGAGGATGTTGTTGCTGGGATACGAACCCCCTGTCCTATCAATAAAGAATCCTCTAATGGATCAAGTCTTCCTACGTTAGAGCAGCAATTTTCGAAGGTTTATCTTGAACTCGTTGAAGTTTATCGAAAGCTAGAAAAGCATTTTACTGATATGCAGGATATCGAGTTTACCATTCAAAAAGGTAAACTTTATTTATTGCAAACTCGTACTGGAAAGAGAACTGCTTCAGCGGCTGTTCGAATCGCAGTAGACATGGTGAGAGAGGGGCTTATTACTCCAGAAATTGCAGTCCTTCGGGTAGCTCCAGAGCAATTAGAACAGTTGCTACATCCTCGATTAGATCCAAAAGCTCTTAAAACCGTCATGGCTAAAGGACTTCCAGCTTCACCGGGAGCAGCTTCGGGTGAAGTGGTGTTTTCTTCTGAAGAAGCAGAAGCTTTAAAAAAAGCAGGTCGAAAATGTGTTTTAGTCAGACACGAAACCTCTCCCGAGGATATTGTGGGCATGGATGCTAGCGAGGGAATTTTAACAGCTTTAGGGGGAATGACTTCTCATGCAGCTGTGGTTGCAAGGGGAATGGGCAAACCCTGTGTAGCTGGTTGCGGTTCAATCAGTATCGATTATAAAACCCAAGTTTTTAAAGTAGCTCAGTATTCGGTTAAGCGTGGAGATGTGATCACGATTGATGGTTCCTCTGGTGAAGTTATTTTGGGACATGTGCCTACAGTGAACAGTCAGCTCGACCAATATTTCGGACAATTGATGAAGTGGGTGGATGAAAAGCGAGTATTAGCTATCCGAGCCAATGCTGAAACACCTCACGATGTTAAAGTAGCACGAACTTTCGGTGCAGAAGGCGTCGGGCTCTGTCGAACAGAACATATGTTTTTTGAAGAGAGTCGACTCATATCAGTTCGAGAAATGATTTTGGCAGATACTCGATCTCAACGGGAATCCGCTTTGGCTAAAATATTTCCAATGCAAAAAGAGGACTTCGTTTCTATTTTTCGAGAAATGAAGGGATACCCTGTTACTGTGAGGCTATTGGATCCCCCTCTCCACGAGTTTTTGCCCAAGACAGAGGAAGAGATTTCCCATGTGGCGAGGCTTTTAAACACTTCTAAAGAGGCTCTATCTGCCAAAGTGAAGTCTCTGCATGAATTTAATCCGATGTTAGGTCACCGTGGTTGCAGGGTCGGCATTAGTTACCCCGAAATCTATGCCATGCAAGTTCGGGCGATTATGGAAGCTGCATGTGAGTTAGTAAATCGTGAAGAGTTTAAAATTGAACCTGAAATTATGGTTCCTTTTATCGGCACTCTTGAAGAATTCAAAATTTTAAAAAATGAAGTCAAAGAACAGTGTGAAGAAGTTCTTAAAAAATATCCCGTTAAAATAACGTACCGCATTGGAACTATGATAGAAATTCCAAGGGCCGCTTTAGTTGCTGAAAAAATTGCTGTGGAAGCCGATTTTTTCTCTTTTGGTACCAACGACCTTACTCAAATGACCCTCGGGCTATCTCGCGATGATTCTGGCTCTTTTCTGCCCAGATACATCGAGAGGGGGATCTTTACAGTCGATCCTTTTGTCTCACTAGACCAAGAGGGTGTTGGGGAACTGGTTCGAATCGGATGTGAAAGGGGTCGCAAGGGTAACCCCAGTCTCAAAATTGGGATTTGTGGCGAGCATGGGGGAGATACTTCTACGATTGAATTCTGCCACAGGTTAAAGTTTAATTACGTCAGTTGTTCGCCTTTTCGGGTCCC
Organism: Bdellovibrionaceae bacterium UBA2466; assembly: GCA_002342225.1. GTDB lineage: Bacteria > Bdellovibrionota > FAC87 > UBA2466 > UBA2466 > UBA2466. The sequence continues at coordinate 43,626 of DDPO01000061.1, forward strand.
AGTGGCTCGTTTGGCAGCAGCGCAGGCAGCATTAAAAAATAAAAAGTGAATAGAGGACAATGAGATTAAAAAGACTCGAGCTGCAAGGCTTCAAATCGTTTTTGGATAGAACCATTCTTACCTTCGAACCCGGTATTACCGGCGTCGTGGGGCCCAACGGTTGTGGGAAAAGCAACATCGTGGACGCTATCCAATGGGTAATGGGTGAGCAAAGCGCGAAGCACCTGCGCGGTGATTCGATGACCGATGTTATTTTTAACGGCTCTGACACAAAGGCTCCGACCTCAATGGCAGAAGTTAGTTTGGTGCTGGATCGCCAAGGGGTTACTTTGTCTCCATCTTTTGCAGCATTTGATAAGTCGGATGAAATCGCAGTCACTCGCCGAGTATATCGAGATGGCACTGGGGAGTATTTGATCAATAAAATCACCTGCCGTCTAAAAGATATCCATGAGCTATTCATGGACACTGGGGTGGGAAAGCGCGCGTATTCCATTATTGAACAAGGTCAAATTGATCGAATGATCAACGTGAAGCCTGAAGAACGTAGACATCTTTTCGAAGAGGTCTCTGGAATAACGAAATACAAGGCCAAACGAAAAGAAGCCGAGAGAAAGCTCGAGGCTACTCGAGCCAACATGCTACGACTTCAAGATATTATCCTTGAGCTTGAGAAACAAATCCGTAGTTTAAAAGTTCAAGCAACGCGAGCAAAGAAATACAAAGAGATTAAATCTGAGCTTGAAACAGTGGATCTTTATCTTTTGGGCCGAAATCTTTTTCAGCATAAGCAGGCCATTGAAAGTTTAACTCAAGAGAAAACAAACCTAGTTAATCAGAGATCCGAATCCGATGCTCAATTTGCAGAGATCGACTCGGAACTCACCACGGCCGAGGTTTTAAGGATTGATCAAGAGAAAGCCTACCAAAGTTTAAGCGACAGGGAGAGGAACCTTTCCTTGTCGGCTCAGAAACTTGAGAGCCAGATCAACATTCTTGAAGAGCGAAAGAACTTTCTGTCCCAAACTCTCGAAGAAAATCGCCGAGAACAAGACCAGCTTCGCGAAGAGATTTCTCAATTGACTCAGCAAGAGCAAACGGAAGCCCAAGAAAAAGAGTCGGTTGTTCAAGAGATGAACCAAATTGGTGAACTCATCCAAAACCGAGAGCGAGAAATCCGAGTTGTCCAAGAGGAAAAACAGCGGGCTAACCACAAAAAAGATTCTCTCACCCATAAAAAAACTCAGAGCTCTCATCGGCTTGTAACGTTAGAAAGCCAAGTACAAAACTTCGATGCAAAAGAGCAAGATTTCTTAGAGCGCCAGCAGCAGTTTGAGCAAAAAGTAGCTGATGTCTCTTCAGCAATAGAATCTCAAAAAATTCTTCTCCAAACTGTTGAGGGAAAAATTGCTGATTGCTCTTTAAGGGCCACTCAAGCTGAGGGAGATGTTTCTAATCTTTCGGCCGATGTCGAGAACTCCTCGAGCAGGTTGTCGGAGCTAGAAGAAATATTATACGACGCTAGGGAAAAGTATCACTCATCAAAGTCTCGTTTGGATTCGCTCAAAGAACTGCAAGAAAATCTTGAAGGGTATTCTCCAACAGCGCGAGAAATTTTGACTCAATTGGATGGCACAGCAATTCAGGCTACTCCTCTAGCTGAAGTTTTAAAACCCACAAAAGAGATTGAAGACCATCTTGAGACTCTTCTAGGTGCAGACATGAATACTCTTGTCGTTTCCACCGCAGAAGATGCAAAGCACTTGGCCAATCTTATTATGGAGAAAAACCTTGAGCGAGTTAGGATTTTGGCCATTAATGATCTTGAGCCCCAACAGTCGCCTGGAGTTTTTCCAAGCGAAGCTACAGCACTGTTGAACCATATCGAAGTCAAAGCAGGTTATGAGTCGATAGCCAAATGGTGCCTCGGAGACTGTTATTTAGTTCCTGGAACCGATCAGTTGTTCTCGTTGAGAGGACACCACAAAAACATCACTTTATTGAACCAGCAGAACAAAATGATCAGCCATGATGACTGCTCTATTTCGAGCGGAAACATGCCCTCTCGGACAGGGGTGTTTGCACGTCGAAGAGAAATTGATGATCTAGTGAGTGTAGCTGCTGGTCTTAATCAGCAAGTCGTTCAATTGGAGCAGGAGCGAGAAAATCTACTTCAGCATTTGCAATCTCAAGAGAAAATGCATTCTGAATTAAAAGATCGCTTGTCTTCAATTCATATTGAGAGTGTCGAGCATCGTAAAGAGAAAGAGAAGCTGCAGGTTGAGCTCAATCGGCTGGATAGAGAAATCGCCTTTTTGACTCAAGAAATCACTCGAAGCGAAACCTTAAGACAAGAGGTTTTCAATCAAAAATTGGAAGCTCAAGGAGAAATCGAGAGATTAACTCAGGAGATGCAGGATCTGGGCGTTGAGTTACAATCCGTAGAAGAGCAATTACTGAGCTTCAACAATGCTCTTGAGACTTCATCTCAAGAAATTAATGACAAGAAAGTTGAACATTCGAGGCTGACTGAAAGAGTTAATAGCGTTGAGTTTCAACTGGAGACAACCCGCTCAGATATCGACGGAAAATCTCGCAGGTTAAATCAGCTCGAGGATACGCACCGCTCTTCAGAAGTTGAGCTTCAAAATATGGATCAGAGCATTGGCGAAGTGAAGGAGCAGCTTTCTTCGACTGAGACCGAGAAAAATCAAGTTTTGGTTCAACTCTCAGATACCAAACAAGCATTTAACGAGACTTGCACAAGGTTGCAGGAGCTGAGAGATAAGAAAACAGAGCTTCAGAAGTCGCGAGAAGTTGTTCTTGAGCAGATTCAGGAGCTGGAGCTAAAAATTAGTCAGGAGCAATCAAGCTTTGAGCACTTGTGTGGTATTTCTGTCGAGCGCTATCAGAGAGAACCAGTTCCTTTTGACGAATCAGTTCAGATTGAAATTGAAAAGCTGCCTCTTTTCCAAGAGCAGCTGAATCTCAATTGGGCACTTTTGCTAGAGAATGAGAAGAAATCTCTTCTAGAAGAGTACTTAAAAAATATACGCGAGAAAGTCTCTCGTTATGGTGAAGTTAACTTAACAGCTATTCAAGAATTTGATGATGTTCAGAAGAGATACGATTTCTTGATCACTCAGAAAACAGATCTTGAAAGCTCTATCAATATTCTCGAAGAGGCCATTAAGAAAATCGATGAGACAACGACGGTTCGATTTACTGAGACTTTCGAAGCAGTTAATTTGAAGTTCAAAGAGATTTTCCCCATTTTGTTTAATGGTGGAAAAGCAGAACTCTCTCTAATTCAAACCGAAATTCCGGGACAGGATGCTGGAGTTGATATTCTTGTTCAACCGCCGGGTAAAAGCTTGAAAAGTATTACATTATTGTCGGGGGGAGAGAAAGCCCTCACTGCGGTCAGCTTAATTCTAGCTATTTTCGCCCGAAAACCGAGCCCCTTCTGCTTATTGGACGAAGTGGATGCTCCTCTGGATGACGCTAACGTCTCTCGTTTCAATACGGTTATCAAGAAGATGGCTGAAAAAACGCAGTTCATCATGATTACGCACAACAAGAAGACTATGGAAATCGCAGAAGCTCTTTACGGAGTTACCATGGAGAGAGCTGGTATTTCGAAGATGACCAGCGTACGTTTGAATTAAAACGTAAAGGGATTATTGTCTCTGACTAATAAGCTCGAAGCAGGGCTGGCCCGAAGATAGAAACTTGTTCTCAAAAGAAGTTCTTCCATTGGGGAAGCGCTCCAAATCATTATAAAGATTGGGTGTAATCTGACCGTTGAACAGTGTTTGTAATTGATATTTACTCTCGCTCACGAAAGCGGCTTCACGAATATAAAATTCTTGATCCGAAGCCCAAATCAAAAGTCCCCCCGGCTTTAAAATTCTTACTAGATGGGACATAACCGTGTGAAGGTACCATCGATTTTTACGATGCGCATTTTTGGGCCAAGGGCATGGGTAAAGTATGTAAATTCTCTCTATACTTTCCGACGGAACGCCTGTGATTAAGGCGGGGATGGCATTACCTCTGAATCCCTGGATATTTTGGAGCCCTGATTTTGAAAACTTCTGTATCATTCGCCCCGATCGAATTTTACATCTTTCGATAGCTAACAAATGAGCATCGGGGTTGTTTTTCGCAAGTTCCAAGAAAAACCCGCCAGTTCCTGCACCAATTTCCAACCAGATTTTAGAATGGTTTAAGAAAATTTCTTTGGGAATCGGAGTGTGGCCTTTATCGAGCCAATATTTTTCATTCAGAGCTTGAATGTGTTCTCGTTGTTTGAGGTCCCAACTGGTTTGGGTCAAGTTGGCCGAGGGAGATGCAACTTTAGCCCAAGGTCTAAAGTGTTGGGGGTTCGTAACATTTTCGGCATCTGGCTTCATAAAAATCTTCGGCACCGACTAAAACCTGGCTGTTATTTTTCTCAGGATTTTCCAGTTTTCGTCTTTGCGTACGGCTAGCGGTATTACCACAAACTGTGCAGATCGCCGACATTTTAGTTACAAACTCTGCTGTAGCCATCAAAAGAGGCATGGGTCCAAAGGGAACCCCTCTGTAGTCCAGGTCCAACCCAGCTATGATGACTCTCAATCCCCTATTAGCGAGTCGTTGGCTAATTTCAACAATCGCTGGAGAGAAGAACTGAGCCTCATCAATTCCCACGATTCGTGTGTTGTCGTCGAGATGGGTCATAATCTCTTCAACATTATGAATATTTTGAGCATCTACACGAAGAGACGAGTGGCTAGTGACGTGTTCTTTTGAATAACGATCATCAATAATAGGCTTAAAAATCTGAACTTTTTGCTTAGCGATCTGAGCTCTTTTCACTCTTCTAATGAGTTCTTCGGTTTTTCCACTGAACATCGAACCACAAATGACCTCTACCCATCCTGAATTGAACACTGTTGGTAACTGAATATTCACAGATATTTTTCCCCCATCAAAAATTTGAATATAATTGTCGGGGTCTAACCCGACAAGATGTAATCGTGATCTTTTTTTGGGGGCTAAGTCTAAAATTCTCTGTAAGTACAATATGATGCTGGGTATAAAGAAGAGTCGCTTTGGGGCCCCAGCCTGACAAAAAAGGGAGTTGTTTTTCTAAAGAATTGAACTTGCCGTTTTTTATGAAGTTGTGTTTTATGTAACACTCTATGTCAGTTGATGTGCTTACATTACATAAGTCTTGGCCTATCTCGGCTCAGATCGGTAGAACTTGGTTTCGATGGAGGAGTTTGTCGCCGGTTCCATTGTTTTTAATGCTCTTTATTCTACCCCCAGACTTTTCTTGTTCACCTGTTCAATACGTGTTGCTAGTTCTGAGTGTTCTACTAGCTGAGTCTTTGAGACTTTGGGCAGTAGGCTATGCTGGAAGTACTACCCGAACTCGAGGGGAAACCGTTCATCAATTGGTCCATGCCGGACCCTACAGATATGTTAGAAACCCTCTCTATATTGCAAATATTCTGATGTACACACTTTGCGGTGTTATTTTCGGATTCGGTCTTCTGAGCCTGTTTATTTTTATTTATTCGAGCGTCGAGTACTACTTCATCGTTTCTTTTGAAGAGCAGATTCTCTCAAAAACCTTTGGCCCAGCCTACGCAAATTATTGTCGATCCGTATCTAGGTGGATTCCAGCTTTCAAGCCGACTTTTTCTTCGAGTGACCATAAATTCAGCCTAGTAGCAGCTTTAAGGAGTGAGAAGAGTACTCTGTACTCTATGACAGCGATGTTGGGGTTGTTCTTGCTCAAATCTTACTTGCTAAAATAAAAAGGAAAACCCTCCGCCGAAACCTAGCATCGTTTTTCGGGGATAGTACAATTTCATCTGTAAACCCATCTTAAAGCTTTGGGCCATCGGCAGATCAAATCCTAAACCGACCACTGGACCTACGAAGTCTTTATTCTGAAAAGCAACTCTGAAATGTAAGTAGTGAAGTCCAGTTAGCGCATAACCGGTAATAAAAGGCGTAGCTAAGTTGAATCTGTAATCAACTTCTCCTAAGACCAGAGCGGAAGTCTCTTGATTTGAGCTATAAAAGCCACTTACCATCAGTTGATCTTGGCCAAAAGACACTCCTACATGAGCCCCACTTAAAGTTTGTGGCATAGAGAAACCTGAGAGATTGTCAGGTACCAGAAATTCCAATTCAGCCCCGACAAGAATCTGATTTACTCGAGGTACCTGAGTCTCCAAAAGGTTCGAAGGTGCTTGTGAGGCAGGGGCATTTCCGGTAACGAGATTTAAAAATAAAAGACAGACTGAAAAGTTCAACATCATTTATCGAATCTTTAGCAATCTAGGCCCAGAAGTCCAGATATTTTAAAAGATTAGAATTTATTGGTTTAAGGAGTCCATTTTCCAGGACTATGGCAGCAAGTGGGAATTAATGATCTGAGGATTTTAAGTGCTTTTTCAGTTTTCTCAGAAAAACTTTCACAGCTATCGATAAAAAATCTATTGGGATGCCCCTTCCATGCTTTCTCAAGTTTTTCGTCTAACACCATAGCTTCTGTCGCACTTTCTGTTCGCATTGGGTTTTTTTTGTTGTAGCCATTTTCAGGAGGGGGAGTTCTTAAATGAATCACGGCAGCATAGTCTGAAAGCTCCTTATCCCGAGAGATTTTCAAACTTTCGAAAAAAGATTTTGGCCCTGTTGGCCAGTATGCGAGTCCGTCAAGAGTTCCCCGATCGCAAAGTGCCAAAGAGAATTTTTTTTGCATTGTAATGAAGCGTTCCATTTCCTTCTGAACATAAAATATTGCTCTTTGTGCGACAATCCTTCCGTGAGATGAATCATCCCGCCAAAAACCACCACTGAACAGAATAGTTGCGGCTTCGGGGAGAAGGGCAACATGGGGGCAGAATTCCATTTTAGCTAAATTCAAAATGGCCGATTTTCCAGCTCCTGGCCCACCAGTGATGGCAATTTTTCTTAACTTATGGCGTTCTTTCACGCAGAAACAAGTTCGTGAGGCTGTGAATTCTGAGGACATAGTTTCTAGGCTTTCGGAATAGTGAGATAAAAATGTGTTCCCTGATTTTCTTTACTTTCGCATCTAATATTACCATTCCAAGAGAAAATAATCTGTTGCACGATGGCTAAACCTAAACCGGTGCCCGACCCTGGGTCCTTCGTAGTGAAAAAGGGTTCAAAAATGTGACTTAAATCCCCAGCAGAGATACCGCACCCATTATCGCTCAGACAAATTTCCCAAAAATCACCCCTATCCTTGGTACTTAGTGATATCTCTGACTTAATCCCTATTTTTTCTTTCGCTTTTGCTCTGATGGCATGGATTGAGTTGATAAAAAGATTTAATAATATCTGTTCCAGTTGATTCTTGTTGGCTTTGAGTCTGACCGATTTGCCGATATCGAACCGAGTTTCAATGTTTTCTTTTTGAAATGAATTGCTTAAAAGCCGAGTAACATCTTCGAGCGCTTCATTGAGCAACACATCAGAAACCGTTTCTAAGTTGTCTTTCCTTGAGATATTCAGAAGCGAGTAAATAAGCTTCGAAATTCTATCGATCTGATTAATAATAATTTCCATGTTGGAGCGAACACTTTTTTGATTCTCGGGATAAAGTGATAGATATTCTGCTCGCCCACGAATAACTCCCAACGGAGTGCCTATTTCATGGGCTAAACCTGTCGCCAAGAACCCAACTGAGGATAAACGTTCTTGCTGCGCTAACTGTCTTTGAAGTATTCTTTGCTCGCTTTCATCACGCACAGTGAGGAGTTGAGCCTTTTTGCCTCGATAATTGAATGGCTTCGAGGAGAGTTTTAAAAAGGCCTTAGTTCCATCTGCTCGGGTAAGAATCGCCTCGGAGTGAGTTTCTTTGTTAGACTCGAAGCTTGATTTCAACATCGGGTAGATGTCAGCAGAAAACAAGTCTAGTAATTGAGAATTAACGAGTTGATCCCTTGGAATTTTGAAGATGTTTCCGGCTGCTTGATTTGCATCGAGAATCAGCCCATCGGTATGAACGATAGTTCCCTCAAAGGAGGCATTAAATAACTGTCGAAAATTCTCTTCACTTTCAAAAATAGCTTTAAGATTAGTTTCTAGTTCCTCAGCGTGGCGCTTAAGGTCTTCTTCAGCCTGCTTCTGTTTTGTAATATCGAACCGAATTGCTACATAGCCGTTCGAGAGTGAATTTCGATCGGAAGATGAATCAGCCATCCGAAATGGGACAATTGTAGTTTCTACCCAATAAAAGGTGCCATCTTTAGCTCTGTTTTTGATCTCGCCATTCCAAACCCTTCCATCACTTATGGTATGCCACATTTCCTTGAAAAACTCTTTGGGGTGATATTGCGAGTTTATGATGTTATGGGTTTTTCCTATCAGCTCTTCCCTAGAGTACTTAGAAATCTGGCAAAATTTATCATTAACAAAACTAATGACCCCTTTGTGGTCAGTGATGGCAACAATAGCGGCCTGGTCTAGAGCGAGTTTAAGCTGACTAAGTCCAGCCTTTTCAAGCTCCAAATGTAAAGAGGGTGTAAAAGGGGCTGGGGAAGTTTTCTGGTCCATAGGCCAGTCTTATAATAACTGCCTCAAAGAAAAGCAATCTACTCGACCTTACTCCCAATCATAGTCGTCGATGTCTGAGTAAGACTCGATGGGTTCTTTGCGTTTTGGATTGGGTGGATTGACTGACCCTAGGAAAATACCGACTGGACTTCCATGTACCGTGACCTGCTGTCTGTTCACTATATTGGCTTTGGGAACTGCAACTCTCAATACACCACTTTGATAGTATGCATGAATAGAATCGGAACTGAGAAACACAGGAAAGGAAAATTCTCTAAAAAAATTGTGGTGGTGGCATTGCAGGACTTTGGTCTCTTCTTTTCCAATTGCAGTGGGGTGCGGTCTCAATGCAGAAATAAAGAGGGTTTTGCCCGAAACCGATAGGTTTAACTGCTCTAACTTCAAGTTGGGAAGATCAAAACTTAAAAATGTATGGGTTTTAGTTTCTTCGATGTCGCAAATAGGATCGTTGGTTAAGAGTGAAAGTTTTTCTTTGATTCGTGAAAGTGCAATCATAAAGTCTCCTAAAGACATTGACTGCAATCCATATTCCAAAAAATGGGCTCAGATCGAAAAATGGGAAAATAGAAAGAAAATAAAAATTAGGACAGAAACAATACTGCCGCAGAGGACAGCGCCAGCTGCACAATCTTTAACTACTTTGATGGTTGAGTTGGTGTCGGGCGAAATAAGGTCGCACAAAGATTCTACTGCAGTGTTCATTAGCTCTAAGGCCATCACTAATGCTACACAAAAGCTGAAAAGTGCGGCCCATAGCGGTCCGGGTCTTAATAAAAGAGCCAACAAGAAAAGTGAGATTGAAATCAGAGTGTGGGTTCGAAAGCTTTTCTCATTTTTAAAAGCAAATTGGATTCCATCTATGGCAAAGAGTAACCGACTTCTGAATGCATTATTTTTTTGAGGTCTCATATTGCAGGGCAGGTTAAAATAACACGTTCAGCAATTCAAGAATAAGTCATATCAAAGCCCTGCTTGGACAAGTGATTCGATGATTCTTTGAACTAGGAGTGAGCTTAATTCCTGCTGCCCTTCCAACCATAAAGACCTTGGAAAATCGAACTTCTTGAGGATTCCAATCAGCGAAATCAGTAAGTCGGTTTCAGTAACAATCCCCCAATTGTTTTTACCGCTTTTTGAAAGAAGGGCCGATGTTCCATATTTTTGCATCCATTCGCTAACTTCCAACAAAGTTGTCTTTTCAGTGATAAAGGGCAAGTGAGTTCGTACGAGATAATGAACGGGAGATTGTTCAAATTCAATTCGACTTAAAAAATTCCCTCGGAACCAGCGAAAAAAAACATCTCGATCGCTGACCAATCCAATTGGGTCGTTGTTTTCGGTAACGATCAAATGATGAATATGGTTCTTTGACATGAGTTCCAAAGCCTCGCCACAGGATGCATTCTTATCAATGGTAACTATCGGACCCAACTTTTTCATTCAAGCAGCTTTATGAGCTAAGTGGCCCTTATGAGATAACACAGCTTGACTTAGGTCGTTAAATTCGTCAGACAACAATCCAACGATATCACCGAAAGAGATGATTCCAACGACTTTGCCTGCAGCGTTCACGACTGGCATTCTTCGGATCTTTGATTTCTTCATCTTTGCAATAACTTCGTAGACCCCATCTTTGATGCTGGCGGTGACGGCTGGCTTCGACATGATTTCAGAAACAGTAGTGTTATTGATATCTTTACCGTTAGCTAGGGCTTTAACAGCAAGATCTCTATCAGTGATCATGCCTTCGGGTTTTCCATTTCTCTGAACGATAACAGTTCCTACATTGTTAGCTTTCATCAACCTAGCGCTCTCCTTGAGTGTGGTGCTTGGAGGGCAAGAGATAACTTTCGCCTCCATGTATTGTGATATGGCCATATGTTTTTCCTTTCTAGTTGTAACATCTGGGAGCTGAATCAAACTCCCACGTGAAACTCCAAGCTGCGGTCACTGTTATTTCTTCCGGAATCACAGGTGTCGAAGATTCAGAGATTGAGGCTGACTTCGTACCGTATCTAACCCAGGAATCAAACGTTGGAACCGCAACGCTCATAAGCTTTAGGGACCTGAAGTCGCAACTGTCATTGAAATTTTGAAGCTGATTTTTTGCATCCATCAACGCCGATTGTTGGGCCAATTTTCGAGTTTTGTTCAGATTGTCTTCCGTTAAACTAAATTGGGGGCTTGAAATTTGAACATAGGTCTGTTCCTTTTTATCAATATTCACCGCTTCGGTAGAACCAAGAAAAGTTGTCAATTCTTCTTGAAGCTTAGGAAGTTTAGAGAAGTCATGAAGTGTGAGTCGAATTGTATTCCAAGTCTTCCAACGGTTTTCGCAGATAATTTTCGATCGATCATTTTCTGTGGGGACATACTCAGTACTTCGAATAAACCCACCCGGCGAAGTTGTTATTTTATCATTTGGGGCTAATTTGTATTGTTGGGTTAGTTCAATAATCTGATTTGCTAGGGTTGAGTTTTGAGATTGGGCCGCTTTTGTTGTTTCATAGCAGATTGAAGTAACTATAATATCAAATCTATACTCGTCGGGAGCGTGGCTTGCCTCCCCATTGCCAGTGATTGAAATGGTTCCGCCAAAACTTAAAAGCGACCAGCTCATCAAAAAAAGTAAAAAGTGTAGTCGAAGGTTTGCCATAAAAAGCCCTCAAAAAAAACGAAACTGAAATACGACAGAGAAACGGTCTGCAATCACAGTGCCATTTTAAATTGTTAGTTTTCGAAGATGGTCAAGGCATTCACAATGCAATCCCACGGAGTCGGCATTGGAATTGAGAGGTCTATTTATGAAAAATGAAGCACTATTGCTGTTTTTAATTGCACCGCTGTCTTTATTTGCAGCAAATATTCCCAATCAGGGCTTGTCTCCAAGGGAACAGGTCCAATTGCAAAAGAGAATTCATAATTTTTACAATGGAAGTTTCTGTTCAGAGAAAATGTTTTATCGGCCTCAGAAATTTTCTGCTCTGAGTGGAGAAGCGCTACAGGTCCATGAAGATTTGAAATCAGCTAAGCAGAGCCCTCCCAGAAGCTCATTAGAGTTTCTTGCTCAGAAAAAAACAGATCAACAGTTTCTTCAAAACCAGTGCATGTGGTTAAAAAAAAGATTTCCGCAACTACACTGCGATAGTCCAGAAGTTACTAACACTTGGGAATCCATTTCCCCAATGGAGCGAATTGAGAGCCTTACAGAGAGCTGGCTTGATGTCCCGCAAACGTCAATTGAAGCAATACCCGTCAGTGGAAAGACGCAGTTAAATCTCTGGTCAGATGATTATTGGAAACTCAAGTGGGGGGGCATTTCTTATAGGTATGGGGAAGGGAGATTTTTGGGCACTTATACAGAGGCCATAAAAGCCTATTTTCAACCTGCCTCATGGCTCAAAGTGCTCGAAGATATGAGTTTCAATACCGTGGAACGGGAAATTGAAAAGTGGTCACCGGCTGAAAAATATGATCTAGCAACCAATGACTTGCGATTTTCCCTTACTAATGAGCAAAAACAAGAAGGCGCCGCTTATTTAGATCAGGACGGTGATATCGAGGGGTGGATGGGACTCTGTCATGGATGGGCCGCAGCTGCTCTCATGGCACCAAAATCCACCAAGACTATATCCTTAAAGGGCCCCTCGGACACAAATATCAAATGGTTTCCTCATGATATACGTGCTGTTACCACCTTGGCTTGGGCCAATGGAAATTACCCCTCTAACTTTGTAGGTCTTAGATGTGATTCCAAAAAGGCAAGCACTCTGTCTAATGGACGCATAAAAGACTCTGAATGCTTCGACAATAACCCCGGAACTTTTCATTTGGCCCTTGCAAACTTGGTTGGAATTGCTGGCGCCTCCTTCATTATGGATGCTGCTTTCGACTATCAAGTGTGGAATCAGCCGATAGTTTCGTACGAATTCAGTTACTTTAATCCCTTAAATCCAGAACAAATCGAAAAGCGTTGGGAAAAAGTTGCAGTTGATTATGATGAAAAATTTAAATCCAGAGATCCCTTTCAAAAACCACTCACTCGGGGGAGAAAAGTCGGGAGATTAAGCTCGTATAACGATAGTAAGATAAAAAAAATTGTCGGTGTGGTTACAACTTTGACTTATCTCGGAGAGGTCTACCCCCTTCATGGAGACCGATTTAGCGGAGAGAGCTTGATTAGGGTTAGCTATACTTATGATTTAGAGTTGGAACAGCAGGGGGATAGATATGAGATCGCTGGTGGTGAATGGCACACGAATGCGCACCCAGATTTTTTGTGGGTTCCTCAGAAGGGGGCTGTAGCAAAGACCTATTTTGATCTGCCCGATTTGTATTTCAATGGTCATGAAGACCCGTCTGATAAATTAACTGAAGTTGCCGAAGAAGCGAGTAGGCAGGGATATCCCCTCTGTGAGGTGGTCTCAACGTTACTCAGGGAGTCCTCGGGCGAAGTTCAATACTCCTGTCGCTGATTGCATTGTGATGAATCGGTGACAAAAATTGTCTCGCTTAAGAAGTCATTGACAGAGGAAAACCTAGGGGATTTCAGAAATAGGCTCCATTACTATTTGGCTTGGGTATTGCTTAGTCTGGCTATGCCCCGATGTATTTTGCATGGGGAGAGTCTAGGACGGTTTATGAAAAAGTTTTTTGCGGTATCGTTGGTGGTCGTGAGTTTCCTTTTGAGCTCGTGCGGTGGTAATAACAACAGTGAGTGCCCACAAGGCGTCAATACATCGAATCCGAATTGTCCGAATTATAATCCCAATTATTACAACAACCCTAGTCAGTACCCTACGAATCAGTATCCTAATTATCAATATCCGAATCAGCAAAACCCTCAGTATCCTCAATCCCCGCAGTATCCGCAGTACCCACAGTATCCTCAGTATCCTCAGTA
>DDPO01000184.1:0-7241 GCA_002342225.1 Bdellovibrionaceae bacterium UBA2466
CCATAGACCAACTCCCGGTCGGCCGCTCTAAGACCCACCTCTTTAGCTGCACTTTGACGATAAACTTCCGTCACCATAACTCCCCTTGGAGTTGGTATCCCCAAACTACTAAATAGAGCGGGACTCAACCCTACCCCCTCAATTCCAAGCTCCGGCCGCAAGACTCTGCCAAATTGAATCAATTGCTCTGTGATTTTTTTTACAGTTTTCACATTGATCGCAAATCCGATTCCTTCACTCCCCCCACTTTGAGAAACAATTTGAGCATTGATACCAATCATTTTTCCCGAACTGTCCATAAGCGGGCCACCTGAATTTCCAGGATTAATCGCAGCATCGGTTTGAATAATGTCTTTAATTAACCTATCCGTCTGGGTTCTAATATCTCTTCCTAGAGAGGAGATGACCCCAACAGTGAGAGAACCCCCGAGCCCAAATGGATTCCCGATAGCCAAAACCTTCTGACCTACCGCTAAGCTTTCAGCATTGGCATATTCCAAAACATTCAGTTTTTTGCCTTTGGGATCTATTTTTAAAACAGCTAGGTCGGAATCAGGGTCAGTTCCTACAACTTTGGCCGGAAATTGCGACTTGTCCGCCAATGTCACTTCCACGTTTTGTGCGTTGCCCACCACATGGTCGTTCGTCACTATGTAACCATCCGACCTGATAATGGCCCCACTTCCCACCCCTTTTTGAGGAACTATCTCGAAAAAAAAATCCCGCGTTAGAGTCACTGCAGTAATGTTTACAACTGCGGAATTACAACGCTGATAGACATCTACATTGTTCTGTTCGTCGGGCAATCTGCCCATAGCTCCATCGCAAACCAACAACAAAATTAAACTTGCGCTACAGAAGCGCATCAATTTTCGCTGCCAAAATAAAGTCATTTTCAGTTAACCCCTTAACGATGTGTGTCCACAAACTTAATGTAACTTTGTTATAATGGATCGCTATATCTGGATGATGGTCCTCTTTCTCTGCAGTTTCTGCAAGTTGATTGACGAAAGCCATAGCGTTTTTAAAGTCCTTAAAAACATAAGTTTTCTCAATTGTTAGCTCTTTTTGAGACCATCCAGATAAACCCGATAAATAGTGACCTACTTGCGAGGGCGATAAAGCCAAGGTCTTTTCGTTACAGGGAGAACATCTCTTAGCGATCAGTGTGGTTTTTATCATTCTCATAGTTTGCCGATTGCTCTCGAAAATTCAACGATTTTTCGTTATTTTTCGTCGGCGATTCGTTGACTTAAATGCTTAGGATCACTAAGCTCTGCCCGTACTTAAACGACTTTATTTATGAGGAGGTTTTTCTAGTTATGTCCACCGGAGAAAAGATAACTTTTTCGAGCAACAATGAAATTCAGGTCCCTAATTTTCCTATTATCCCGTTCATTGAAGGGGACGGTACTGGCCCAGATATTTGGGCCGCTTCTCAGCGAGTTTTTGATGCCGCAGTAAAAAAAGTGTATGGCGGTAAAAAAGGGATCGTCTGGAAAGAAGTTCTAGCTGGAGAGAAATCATTTAAGCTTACAAACAATTGGCTCCCCGAAGAGACTCTTTCAACTATCAAAGAACACCACGTCGCTATCAAAGGACCTCTCACGACGCCGGTGGGTGGTGGAATCCGATCACTCAATGTTTCTTTGCGACAAATGCTGGACCTCTACTCTTGTGTTCGACCTGTTCGGTACTTCACTGGAGTTCCAAGCCCCGTTAAAGAGCCTCACAAAGTTGACATGGTTATCTTCAGAGAAAACATCGAGGATGTCTATGCTGGAATCGAATGGAAAAGCGGTTCACCTGAAGCTAAGAAAGTCATCGACTTTCTGACCGTAGAAATGAAAGCAAAGATTCGCCCGAGCTCTGGAATTGGAATCAAACCCATTAGTCCGGAAGGGTCTAAACGACTCGTTCGAATGGCTATTCAGTACGCTATTCGACATAAAAAACCGAGTGTCACGTTGGTTCACAAGGGCAATATCATGAAGTTTACTGAAGGGGCCTTTAAAGACTGGGGCTATGCTGTTGCGAAAGAAGAGTTTTCAAACGAAACCATTACTGAAGCAGAAGTTTGGGATCAACATGGCGGAAAAGTGCCCGCTGGAAAAATCATGATCAAAGACCGTATTGCAGATAGCATGTTCCAACAAGTTCTTTTACGTCCTGAAGAATATTCTGTCATTGCGACTACTAACTTAAACGGAGATTACTTAAGTGACGCTCTCGCTGCTCAAGTCGGAGGTCTTGGAATTGGCCCCGGCGCGAATATCGGAGACAAACATGCTGTTTTCGAAGCTACACACGGAACAGCACCTAAATATGCTGGTCAGGACAAAGTGAATCCTGGATCGGTGATTTTAAGCGGTGTCATGATGCTTGAATATCTGCAATGGCAAGAAGCAGCTGATGCAATTATTAAGGCCATGGAGAAAACCATTCAGAGCCGAGTTGTAACATATGACTTTGCTCGTCTTATTAAAGACGCGAAAGAGGTCAAATGTTCTGAATTTGCAAATGCAATTATTTCTAATCTTTAAGAGAAAGAGGCAACCATGAAACGACCCAAAATTACTATCGTAGGTGCAGGAAATGTAGGAGCCACAGCAGCTCACTGGATAGCGAGTAAAGAACTTGGCGATGTTGTGCTGGTGGATATTATGGAAGGCATTCCGCAAGGCAAAGCCCTTGATTTGCTTCAATCTGGCCCTGTTGAAGGTTTTGATTGTCGAGTCATTGGGAGCAATGATTACGCGGCTACCGAAAACTCTGATGTTGTAGTGATAACTGCAGGTTTGCCAAGAAAACCGGGAATGAGCCGAGACGATCTTTTAAAAACCAATGCGAAAATTGTTGGTGAGGTCACCGAAAAAGTCGTCAAGTATTCGCCCAAATCAACTCTTTTGATCGTATCAAATCCTCTGGATGCTATGGCCTATGTTGCTAAAAAAGTAAGCGGATTTCCAAGAAACCGTGTCATCGGAATGGCAGGGGTTTTAGACTCAGCCCGTTTTAAAACTTTCGTGGCTGAAGCAGCCAATGTAAGCGTGGAAGATGTTCACGGATTCGTCTACGGCGGGCACGGAGATACAATGGTACCCATGACAAGATTTTGCTCTATTTCAGGTGTTCCGTTGGAAACTTTCCTGTCTAAGGAGAAAATCGACCAAATCGTGGAGAGAACAAAAAACGGTGGAATTGAAATCGTAAACTACCTAAAAGCTGGTTCAGCTTATTATGCTCCATCAGCTTCTGTAGTACAGATGGTCGAAGCCATTATAAAAGATAAAAAGCGAGTTCTTCCCTGCGCAGTTGAGCTTGAAGGAGAGTACGGAATCAAAGGTCTTTTCGTTGGAGTACTCGCTAAGTTAGGAACCAATGGAATGGAACAAGTGATCGAACTTCAACTCAATGAAACAGAAAAAACTTTGCTCAACAAATC
The DNA here is from genome assembly GCA_002342225.1 of Bdellovibrionaceae bacterium UBA2466. Classification (GTDB taxonomy): domain Bacteria; phylum Bdellovibrionota; class FAC87; order UBA2466; family UBA2466; genus UBA2466. The sequence goes on from DDPO01000184.1 coordinate 3,446, forward strand.
GGCCGATGCAGTACGTGGCCTCATCCAAGTCTTGGAAGGAAAATAAAAATGAAAATCCACGAGTATCAGGCGAAAGAGCTCTTTCGCAAATATCAAATTCCTGTACCGAACGGAAAACCGGCATTCACAGTAGACGAAGCGATAGCTAATGCTAAATCGCTTTCATCAACGGGTCCTTGGGTAGTAAAAGCTCAAATTCACGCAGGTGGCCGAGGTAAAGGTGGCGGGGTTAAAGTTGCCAAAACTATGGATGAGGTCAAATCATATGCTCAATCCATCTTGGGAATGACTCTGGTCACTCACCAAACTGGCCCCGAAGGGAAAGTAGTAAAGCGGCTTCTCATCGAAGACGGATGTAATATTGCCTCTGAATATTACTTGGCCGTCACTCTTGACCGAACAACTTCTCAGTTAGTCATCATGGCAAGTCCTGCAGGCGGAATGGACATTGAACATGTCGCTGCCACAACCCCTGAAAAAATTTTCAAAGAGTGGGTTAACCCAATCACAGGTCTAAGAGATTTTCAGTGCCGAAATCTAAGTGCAAAAATGGGATTTGCGGGCCCACAAGCAAAAGCTTTCACCGATATCCTCAAAAAATTGATTCGTCTTTTTGCGGAGTCGGATTGTAGCTTGGCTGAAATCAATCCTTTAACCGTGACAAAAGAGGGCAATGTTCTTGCTCTGGATGCCAAAGTAGACTTCGATGAAAATGCTCTCTTCCGTCATCCAAGTTTTATGGAACTTAGAGATCATAACGAAGAAGACCCCAGTGAAACACAAGCCAAAAAGTTTGATCTTAGTTACATCAGTTTAGATGGAAACATAGGCTGTATGGTCAATGGAGCAGGTCTGGCAATGGCAACCATGGACATTATTAAGTATGAAGGTGGTAGTCCAGCCAACTTCCTCGACGTTGGGGGCGGTGCAACTCAAGAAAAAGTGACGGAAGCTTTCAAAATCATCCTTTCCGATAAGAAAGTAAAAGCTGTTTTAGTTAACATCTTTGGTGGCATCATGAAGTGCGATGTCATTGCGAACGGTATTATTGCAGCTGCTAAACAATTGAACCTCACCGTACCCTTGGTTGTACGACTTGAGGGTACTAATGTTGATTTGGGTAAAAAACTACTCAACGAATCAGGTCTTAAACTTGAAACTGCTACTGGCATGAAAGAGGCTGCTCAAAAAGTAGTCGCTGCTGCAGGGGGAAGAAAATGAGTATTCTCGTTGGTAAAAACACTCGTCTGATTGTTCAAGGTATCACCGGCCAAGCTGGAGCTTTCCACACCAAACAGTGCAAGGAATATGGAACTAATGTTGTAGGGGGAGTGACTCCAGGCAAAGGTGGGGAAAACTTAGATGGTATTCCGATTTTTAATAGCGTTTGGGATGCTGTTGATAAAACTAAAGCAAACGCAACTATGATCTACGTTCCGGCCCCTTACGCAGCAGATGCGATCATCGAGGCTGCCGATGCTGGAATTGAACTTATCGTCTGTATCACTGAAGGAATTCCTGTCATGGATATGGTGGGAGTAAAGCAATACTTGAAGACCACCAAAAGTCTTTTGATTGGACCCAACTGCCCTGGGGTGATTACTCCGGGAGAATGTAAAATTGGGATTATGCCAGGTTACATTCACAAACCAGGTAAAGTAGGTGTGGTTTCTCGAAGTGGGACATTAACTTACGAAGCTGTTCATCAATTAAGTCAGCGTGGAATTGGCCAGTCGACTTGTGTTGGGATCGGTGGAGATCCTGTTCAGGGCCTTAGCTTCTTAGATGTTCTTAAACTTTTCAATTCGGATCCCAACACTGAAGGAGTTATCATGCTCGGGGAAATTGGTGGCTCCGCTGAGGAAACCGCAGCTGAATACATTAAATCCGAGATGAAAAAACCTGTTGTCGGGTTCATAGGTGGCCAAACGGCTCCCGAGGGAAAACGAATGGGCCACGCAGGGGCTATCATCAGCGGTGGTAGCGGAAAAGCAGCCGATAAAATAAAAGCCCTAGAAAAAGCAGGGGTCTCTGTTAGTATGAGCCCCGCCACTCTGGGCGAAACCATGGCTAAGGCCCTAGGTAAATAATTTTAGGAGGAAGTATCGTGGAAAAAACATTTGCAATCATTAAACCCAACGCAGTTAAGAAAAATTGCATTGGAAAAATCATCGCTATGGCTGAGGATAATGGCCTCAAAGTAGTCTCAGCAAGAATGCAAAACCTAAGCAGCAAAGAGGCTGAGGGTTTCTATGCAGAACACAGCCAACGTCCATTTTTTCAAAGCTTAGTAAAGTTCATGACCAGTGGTCCTGTTCTTCTATTAGCTTTCGAAGGTGAAAATGCAGTTGAGAAATGGCGAAAGCTCATGGGAGCTACTGATCCGGCTAAAGCTGCTCCAGGAACTATTCGAAAACTTTTTGGGGATAGCATCGAAGCTAACGGAACCCATGGTTCTGAAAGCTTAACTGCAGCTCAAAGAGAAGTAGCTTTCTTTTTCGACAAATAATAAATCAATTTGTTGGGTGATTTAAAAGGGTGTGACCGGTTTCGGTTGCACCTTTTTATTTTAGGCTGCAGGTTTTTTGAGGACGGTAGGTAGGACGTCCAAATCGCGCAGTAGATTCTCAAAAGCCTCCTGAGTAAAGGGAACTTTCAAGAACCCATCAAATGGAAACTCATAATCATCGACATCGAATTTATCAGGAGATTCCCCAGCTAAAACTACTTTAAAATTTGCAGTGAGAGGATCACTCTTCAGAGTATCCACCACTTGAGCTTCTCCCATTTTGGACAAACCTTCGTTGAGTATCACAAGTTGAGGCAAGTAATGAAAAGCTAAAGTAATCGCCTCAATTCCATCTCCAGCAAAAACAACTTCATAGCCCCAACGTTTCATAATTTCGTAATAACTCTGCCTGCGTTTTTCTGAAGGCTCTGCCACTAACACTTTCTTAATCTCAATAGGCCCCTGATAAAAATTGGGAGCCATGCTTCTGCTGATCACATGAGGAAACAAGACAAAGAAAGTCGATCCTTTTCCTTCCTCACTTTCAACCCAAATATTTCCATCGTGAAGAGTCGAAATCTGTTTTGCTACGGTTAGTCCCAACCCCCTGCCCTCACTCCGGTTGTGCTCTTTAATTTGAGTAAAGCGATCAAATATTTTTTGAAGCTCTTTAGGAGGAATTCCTTTTCCCTCATCTTTAATGCTTACTACCAACATAGGATAAGGTGGATCACTTTTCCGTCGCCCCTGAAATTGTGTGACATTTAAAAAGATGTTTTTTCCGGCCTCGGTAAACTTCATTGCATTAACAACCAAATTTTGCATTAATTGCCTGATACGATCGGAGTCCGCAAGAACTCTCCAAGCGACAAGTGGATTGTTGTAATGAAAATGTATTCCCTTTTGTTGTGCCTGAAATTGGTAATCTTGGAAAAAAGGTCGCAGTAAACTGTCCAAAGAAAACAATTGATACTGAGGTTTTAGTCCCTGCTCAAAGGACATGACGTCTAATAAATCAGTCACTAGATTGATAGCATCACCAGCTTGTCGTTTTGCTCGATGAATCAACTCTTTCTGGATGTCGCTCAGATTTCCGTCAGAACTATTTAAAACGAGAGACAAACTCGATTGAATTAACCCCAGTGGAGAGCGCAAATCATGAGCGCAAACACTCAAAAACTCCTCCCTTTGACTTAATATGGTCTCGGTTTTGGCGTTTTTTGAAGTCTCTTCTTGGATAAACTTTTCATTTTTTAATTGTATTTGAATTTGGTGAAGTCTTAGTTT
>DDPO01000184.1:7321-35170 GCA_002342225.1 Bdellovibrionaceae bacterium UBA2466
AGGCAAATAGGAAAAGGGAACCTCTGAGAGCCGGCCCAAAGTCTTAAAAGCTTAATAATCTCAGAGCACTGAGAATTATTAAAACCACTGATAAAAACTGCGTTGGAGTGTTTAAGATCGTTACCGTTAAATAGAACTCCTTGGTTTTCATCGGCTCCAGCAACCTCATATGACACGACGGTTATATTTTGAGCTTTGAATCGGTCAAAAAAAGCCTTGAGCTCGGATTCTACAAGTTTCTGTTTAGGTCTGATCCAATAAATATGAAGCATAAGTGAAGAAATTGTGTCTCTAGCTTCATTATCGGAATTTTATGATGGTTTCTTGAACTAAACTTTAAAACTTTGACCAGGCGTCCTGTAATCTTTTGAGGTATCGATGGGTTCTAATTTGAAGTTTAGCATCAGGCTTAATTTGACTCGTTACTTGGTCAAAAACAGCTTTTGCACTGGATTTGTCCGGTACTGTTGAATACAACCGAATCAATAAAGTAGCCATTCGAATCTTGTTGTCCCCGTATGAAACTTCATAGCCTTTCTTTGCTATCGGAATAGCCTCTGAGTATTTTTTCATTCGCTCTAAAATCTGCGCACTCAGGGAGTGAAAAGTGAATTCATCGGGATAGAGTATTCTATATTGATCGGCTAGTTTTAAAGCCTTTTCAAGATCTCCGGCAGCTTCTAAGCAAGTGATTCGATCAAGCGTAAAAGCTCTCGGGTTTGTCCCTTTTGGAAGCTGTGTCGCTTCCTTTTCAAGAATATTGGAGGCTTCTCTCCAAGCGGATACAGACTCCTCTCTCCTATCGATTTTTCCTAAAATCTCGGCTTTGATCTGAATTAAACTTCTCTGACTCAAACCCAACTCAGGTAAACGAGAGTCATTTAACATCTGAGGAAAAAGTTTAAGCACATTATCGATAAGTTCTAGTTTAGGTTTTAGATTTTTTTCGTCATCAAAAGTAGCCAAGTAAGAAACTACCCAGACTAAAGCTTGAGGTGTATTCGGGTAGAGCTTTAATAAGCTGGCGTACCCATCCCGCTGCATGTCAGGAATAGTTACACTTTCCATGGCGTAAGTTCGTACCCAATCAAATCTTGCAGTGCCAGGTTTAAGAAGTGCTTGCAACTTGGCATAAGCCTGAGAGGAGCACTCAAGATTTTTCCTCTCCGAACACACAACTGCACAACGCCATAAATCATCTTCAGCATCACTCTTACAAGCTTCTTCTAATTTTTTGTTTTTTGAATTCAGGACCAAATCCATGATTTGCAAAAACTGTTTTAAATCTCTGTATCCCACAATACGGTAAATCTCTGAGCCCTTGAAATCAGTAAAAAGAATTGTGGGATATCCACCTACTTTATATTTATCTTTTAAACTCCACGATGAGTCTTTATCTGCGTCTACCCTGAGCAGTTTAAAAGCTTTGGACTTTTCTATGAACGCAGCAGTTTCAAAAACAGTTTCATCTAGCTCGTTACAAGGTGGACACCAAATTCCGAAAAAATCGATAATAATCGGTTTTTTTTCTTTTTTAGCTTCGAAAAAACTGGTTTTTACATCTGAACTAAAGATCGAAGCCCAAGAGATAAATGGAAAAAAGATACCCAAAAGAAATAGAGACTTCATGGATTAAGATCCTTTTATCAACCGCTTAATATTCTGATGATGTCTGAAAATAACCACTATCGAAACAACAACGACAAAAAAGCCGATAGGTCTAGGGACCGAAACAAAAACCATATAAAGCCAAAGAGACACAATACCCGCTAAAGAGCCCACCGCGCTAATTTTAGAAACAGCTAGAGCTATTGCATAAACCCCGATTCCAATCAGAGCTCCTTCAGGAACAAAAAAAGCTAAACACCCCAAACTGGTAGCCACCCCTTTTCCTCCCTTAAATCTTAAATAGGGACTAAAACAATGGCCCAACACCAAAGCGAGTCCGCTCAAACTAAGACACCAAGGGGACATAGCGGGGTAATATTTATTAAGTAACCACAGAGGACCAAACCCCTTAAAAAAATCGATGACGAAAACTAAAAGACCAGCATACCAACCAAAAACCCTAGTCACATTGGTTGCGCCGATGTTTCCACTACCCATATCTCTGACATCTAAGCCATACTTCCGCTTGGTTAGAGCGACCCCCGTCGGAAAACCGCCCAGCAAATAACAGGCTAAAACAATAATAAAGTCCAAAATATTCACTACTTTCTTATACATCCCCAGTGTTCGTTTGGCACTTAAAACAACGAACTCAAGGTTTTCCTTTTCAATTCTCAAGTATTGTGGAAGGTTAAGGGTCTCAATTCAGGGCGGTTAGCTCAGCTGGATAGAGCACATGGCTTCGAACCATGGGGTCAGGGGTTCGACTCCCTTACCGCCCACATTTTAAACCTGAAAATTGCAATGGCTCTTTTAAACGACAACATTGCGAGGCAATAAAAAATGGATAGCAACCCCTGCTTACAAGAAAAATATGCCCCTCACAATTCCTGTTTTGGCTGTGGACCTTCAAATTCTAAGGGTTTACGAGTTAGAAGCTTTGCCAAAGGTAGTGAAGTTGTGGCGGAGTGGACACCTCAGTCTCACCACGAAGCTTTTCCAGGTGTTTTAAACGGTGGAATTATTGGTGCCCTTCTAGATTGTCACTCCAATTGGACGGCGGCTTGGGCTTTGATGGAACAGAACAAAGAAACTACCCCGCCGTGTACAGTCACTGCAGATTACGCAATTTCTCTAAAACGCCCGACTCCATCCAAAACCAAAATTTTTCTATCTGCAAAAGTAGCAGAAATTAAAGCGGACCGAGCGATTATTGAAGCTACTTTAACCGCAGACGGCAAAGTTTGCGCAACTTGCCGAGGAACTTTTGTGGCAGTCAAACCCGGCCATCCGGCCTATCACCGGTGGTAATTTGATATGGCTCTACTAGGCGCACATATGTCCATTGCAGGGGGGCTCGATAAAGCTGTCGAACGTGGTGATGAAGTCGGTTGTGAATCCATCCAAATTTTTACGCAAAGTAGCCGCACGTGGAAAGTTTTCCCTATCGAAAAAGAAGAAGTAAATGCTTTCAAATCAGCTCTTAAAAAAGCAAAATCGGTAAAGCGAGTCGTTGCACACAATAGCTATCTTCTCAACTTATCGACTGAAAAAACCGAAGTCCGCAAAAAATCGGTCGATTTTTTTATTTCCATGATGGAACGTTGTGAAGCCTTTGGTATTGAATCTCTCATTACCCATCCGGGAAGCCATTTGGGTGCAGGAGAGTCTGTCGGGCTCAAAAAAACAAGTCAGAGCCTAAATGAAGTTCTAAAAGCCTGCTCAGGATTTAAAACTCAAATACTAATTGAAAATACTGCGGGGCAAGGAGATTGCGTAGGACATAGCTTTGAGCAACTTGAGAAAATAGTCGACGGTGTTACAGATCCCGAGCGCATCTTTTTTTGTTTCGATACTCAACATGCATTTGCAGCTGGCTATGATTTAAGAGATGAGAAAGGCTATAAACTCACTTTTTCTGAGTTTGATAAACGACTATCAATCTCTAAGCTTAAAGCTTTTCATTTAAATGATGCTTTAAAAGAAATGGGGTGCCGAGTTGATCGTCATGCCAACCTAGGAACTGGCTTCCTTGGGATGAATGTCTTTAAATTTCTAGTGAATGATTCTCGATTTAAAAATCATCCCATGTGCTTAGAGACCGACCCAGGAGAAGAAATGGAAAACTACCGAAGCGAATTAGCTCAATTACAACTACTCCGAAAGTAAAAGGCCGTTTATAACGAAGCAGACAACTTTTCTAGGACATACTCCAAAGAAACTACTTCTTTGGTCAGAAGCTTAAATTGGTAGTTAGTGAAAATATGTTTACCATCAGCCTTTTCTTCCCAAGAAAAATGCAACAACTTTGAACCTGATTTAGCCATAAGTGTATAAACCGAGTCCGTTTGAAAAACTGAAATATCTTCCCGATTGAGGTTTAAAAAACCAGGATCACATCCGGTAGGCTGACAATAGGGAAAACGTAAAAACTCAACGCCCGGCTCTTCGCTTTCGATCCACTCCGCAGAATTGGTGTCCTCGCTATGTGGAGGTTCTCCACCCACAAGCTCGACTTTATAATTTCCGTGAACCTTTTTTAGAAACACCTCTGTATCGACTTTTGTGCCAGGGGCCCCACCTCTCGATAAACTCAAAGTAGTATCTTTCACACAGTGGTCTAAACCACATTGAGAGGCATCAATCATCAAATATCCATCCGCAAATAAGTAGTCTATACGCGTTTGCTCAGCGCCATTTTCATAAGTTTGATAAATACCCTTCTCATCCCGCCGTAACACAGTCGTTTTGATGGGCGAGCTAATCGTAATAGCAGAGATCGGATGACTAGATAGTTTGAGCGGAATCAGCTTAATCCCCACATCTGTATCACTTACGAAAATTTCTGCTTTACCAGCCGCAAGAGGGTTTCCCAGAAATTGCACAATCGGATAGGTGCCGACAAGATCTTGAATGAGAGGAGTTTCAGCATCGGCTTTTATGAAAGAAGGAACCAAAACTATGCACAGAATAAGAAAGTTTCTAAACATGGGCTCTCCAAGTGGTTTTAAAAAACGGTCTCTCTTTCTTTACTTTATCAGGCGATATAAAAAAACTGCACCGCTTCTTAATATTTAGGCTGAGCAAGTGTTAAGGGATTTGAAAAAAGTGAGCCGCGATGGATTCGAACCATCGACCCTATCATTAAAAGTGATATGCTCTACCAACTGAGCTAGCGGCCCACATGACTTCTAGTGTAGAAGTGATAGGAGCACTAATTAGCCACAGCATTTTAATAAAAGCAAGTGCTCTTATAAAAACCCTAAATATGTTAATATGATTAGCCAATATGAGCCTTATTAAGATCTCTTCAATAAATTTACTTGTCGCGTTATTATTACCCCTCTTTGGGCAGTTAAGTCCGTTCCATCCCGTTGCTTTTGGCGAAACTGAGAAAAGCTACGAAGTAGGCCTGCACGCGGGTATTTCGGGTATTGGAGAACTGGGTAGTTCTTATAAATCCATCACTGAAAACACCCAATTACCCTTCTCGCCTATCGATATTACTGCGGACTCTAAGCTTTTAGAGGCTGGTATAGTCTATGGTATATCGTTTGATTCAGTCGGAACAAAAATTTACTTCAAACGCAGTGGAAGCTGTTTTATCTCTATCACTCCCCCTTTTCAGGGAACGGTAAAAAGCACGAAAATTCAATTATTTAACATGTCTAAACCTGCCAATCTAAAGTGGGATGAGGTGCTATTCAAAGAATTAGGCCAGCCAAATTTTCAAGGTGGTGGGGGGCTTTTCGAGGGAGATGTCTATTACTACCCCTGGGGTGATATCGAAGTCAGTCGAATTGGGCTCAGACAACTCAGTCTTTATCGAGACCCGGCCGTTGCCGAATTTCGAAAAAATAACTCCGCGGCTTCGAAAATTAAATTTTTTAAATAAAACTTCGGCTTTTCTATATGCTTTTGTCTCAGCTTGAAAAAAATCCCTATTTCATTCCTGTCGTTGTGACGACTCTCACTTTTTTTGTCCTTCTTTTTTTAAGAACCCTTTTACGAACTTATTGGAAGCGATGGAACAATAAAAATCCTCATCCTTTTTCTCCAGCTGCACTTAAAGTTACCCGAGTGCCTTCAGTCTATTGGTGCTTGGCCATTGCACTTCATTTGGGTATGGAGTTATGCGATCTCCCCAAGGCGCAATCTAGGAGAATCGATCAACTCATTCACATCACTCTTGTATTATCTGTCTTCAACGTTATCTCCCAAATAGCTGTCATGGCTAGCAAAGCTTTTCTGATCCGTACCAATGGTCTCCTTTTGGGCTTAATTCGGGGCGCTATTCTTGTTGTGGGACTGTTGATTTCGATGTCTATTCTCGGAATTTCAATCGCCCCCATCTTAACAGCTTTAGGCGTGGGAGGCGTGGCTGTTGCTCTTGCTGTGAAAGATACTTTGGAAAATTTATTTGCGGGACTTTATCTCTTGTCAGAGGGAGCTCTGAGAGTCGGGGATCTTATTCGGTTAGATTCGGGTCAAGAAGGTATCATTTTAGACATTGGTTGGAGAACAACTAAGATCAAAACAGGACAAAACAACACACTTTTGATTCCCAACAGCAAACTGTCTCAAAGCTTAGTGACCAACTTCAACCTGCCCGAGCAAAAAATTGGGGTCACAATCCCAGTGCCTGTCGGAATTGGAGCTGACTTAGAAAAAGTAGAACAAGTCCTGCTCCAAGTTGTTAAGAAATGTACTGAGGAAGTTGCTGGAGTTTTAAATTCTCCGGAGGCCAGTATCGTTTTTATGGGGCTTCAAAGCGATGGAAATCTTTTATTCAATCTCAATTGTTTCATTCAAAACTTTAAGCACCAGACAGCCGCTCTGAGTGAGCTTAGAAAGAGAATTTTTAAATCTCTAATTGATAATCATATTCCCTTGCCTGAATTAGAGAAGTGATAGTTAAAACTTCACTTTCGCAAATTTGCGCTTTCCACATTGAAGAACAATAGTCTTACCGGCCATATTAAAAAGCTTCTCATCTTTTACGACAGTATCATCGATTTTAACTCCCCCTTGAGATACCAGTCGCTTTCCTTCGCTAGTCGTAGCAGCAAATTTTAAAAACACTAGAAGTTTCGGTATCCATACCTCTTGGGAATCTGGATATGAAAACTCTTGAATGTCATCGGGAATCTCTTTTTTTGCAAAGACACTTTCAAAGTGTTTGAAAGCACCTTCAGCAGCTTCAGAATTGTGATACCGAGTGACTATTTCAACTGCGAGGTCCGATTTTACGATTTTGGGGTTAAGAGAACTGCTGTTCATCTTTGCAAATACTGCCTCAACTTCAGAGTTCGGCTTACTACTTAAAAGATCATAATATCTTCTCAAGAGGGAGTCCGGAAGACTCATCATCTTTCCATAAATTTCGTTGGGACTCTCATCAACCCCGACATAGTTATTCAAAGACTTGCTCATCTTCTGGACTCCATCGAGCCCCTCCAGAAGTGGCATGAGTAAACAAACTTGGGGTTCCAAATGATGATCCCGCATAAGTTCTCGACCCATTAAAAGATTAAATTTTTGATCGTTTCCACCGAGCTCCACGTCAGCTTTGAGAGCTACAGAATCATAAGCTTGGAGTAAAGGATAGATAAACTCATGCAAACTAATACTTTGTCCTTCTTTATATCGACGATTAAAATCTTCTCTTTCTAGCATGCGAGCAACATTCGCATGAGAAGCTAGCCGGATAAAATCGGTAGCTTTGAAGCTGTTTAACCACTCACTATTAAAACGAACGATCGTTTTTTTTGGATCTAGGATTTTATAAACCTGCTTTTTGTATGTTTCTACATTGGCTAAAATTTCTTTTTCGCTGAGTTGAGGGCGAGTCTTGGATTTTCCAGAAGGATCCCCTACCATCGCAGTAAAATCCCCAATTAAAAATACAACTTGGTGACCTAGCTTTTGAAACTGAGCCATCTTCTGCATGAGCACAGTGTGCCCCAAATGAATGTCGGGAGCTGTCGGATCAAAACCCGCTTTAATGACTAAAGGTTTATTGGTTTTAATCGACTTCTCAAGTTTTGCTAAAAGATCTTTCTCGGAAAGGATCTCAGAAGTACCACGTTTGATCTCCGCAAACTGTTCTTGAGCTGTCATCATTCTAAATCTCCCCCTTGGGCCAGATCGTCTATTTTAACTGTGAATCTCAATCGTTCAATCGATTCTGCATGGCCCCTCGAGTTTAATTTGATAACTACGCATGACACTCCCGGATTTTCTTTTGCAGCTTGAGTTGGGTGAGGTCTCTTTGTTATAAACTTTTTAATCACTCCTTCGGGTTTTAAACCAATCACTGAATCAAAAGCTCCTGTCATGCCTACGTCGGTGATATAAGCCGTTCCTCCAGGGAGAATTCTTTCATCGGCAGTTTGCACATGGGAATGACTTCCTACGACCGCAGATACTTTTCCGGCTAGATGCCAACCCATCGCATATTTTTCACTTGTTGCATCGGCGTGCATGTCTACTAAAACAGGGGTCGAGGGAGGGACCTCTTTAAGTAACCTATCTACGGCGTGAAAAGGGCAATCCTGAGCATCCATAAACACCCTTCCCATCACGTTGATAATAGCTAATCTCAGGTTTCCCCGATGTACAATCGTCATTCCTCTTCCGGGGCAAGGCTCACCCTCTGGGCTGGACCAATTCGCAGGTCGAATCAATTTGGAGTCGGGACCTAAAAGCTGATAAACCTCTTTGTTGTCCCAAATATGATTTCCAGAAGTATAAGCACTAAAACCCATTTCGTTCAGCTCTTCGAGCGTACGACGATTAACCCCTCTGCCCCCTGCGAGATTCTCGACATTTCCAATAATAAAATCCGGGGTATAGGTAGCCCTTAAATCACCGATACAGGCCTGAACAGCTTTCCTGCCAGGTCTTCCAAAAATATCTGCAAAATAGAGTATGATCATGTGCTCTTTACATAGGGCCAGAGAAGTTAAAAGTAAACAAACCCTTTTTCAGTAATCAGAGCCTCGATTAGAACATCTTGGGGCTCACAATCGATCGGGTCTGAAATCACTTGAGGACTGAAAGCAACCCCCCACTTCTTTGCAGCCCTCCCCACTGTCGATAAAAATCGATCATAAACACCTTTTCCGCTGCCTACTCTCATACCTCTGGAGTCAAAAACCAAACCGGGGATCAAAATAATATCTGTTGCACCAAATTCATTCATTGCTCTTGTTTTGTCATCCACCGGTTCCCAGACCCCACCCGGCCCCAGAACAAGATAGGGGACCTCTAAAGCCTCAACACTGTAAAACTTCATTTCCCAGCTGGGTCGCTCGGTCTTGGGAAGTAAACAATCTAAAGGCCGAGCCTCCCAAATAGGAATTAAATTCACTTCCCATTCTCTGGGGTAAAAAATTCCAATTTTTTTAGCTTTTTTGAAATCAGGGTGTGAGAGGACATGACGACAAATAGCTTGGCTCCACACAGAGAAGAACGAGCGAAAGTTTGGATATTCAGATTTCCAATACTTGCGCAACTCGCCTTTATCTTTGGAGTTCAATGCCAAGCTTAAATCTGGGTTTCAAGCTCGCGTTCAACCCGCTCCAAAAGACTGTGGGCTTTGCTCAAAAGTACCGATTTGGAGTCTACACTCTTTTTTCGCTGTTGAATCACGTCACTTGCGAAATCGAATGCAGCCAGCATAGCGGCTTTTTGTAAATTGAGGTTCGGATTCTTTTTTCTTAGAGACTCCACTCGACGACGAACCATCTCTGCAACTTCTTGCAAATGGGCTTCGCCCTCTTCACCTCGAATTACGTACTTTTGATTAGCAATGCTGATTTCTATTTGATTCATAAGAGTTGATCAGATTGTATCAACTCTTAATCAATATCAAAAAGCTTTTTTAATCGAAGGTAGTTATTTGGCTATCTCGTCAATAGCGCCGAAAACAGAAACCCCATTTAATATGCAATCAATCTTCACTCGATCACCTGGTTTTAACCAAGGAGTTGTCATTTTTCCGGTTTCGATCATTTCCTGAAATCGCTTCTCAGTAAGACACGCAAAACCCTTTTCTTTGGACTCATTGGAAATAGTCCCCGTCCCCACAATGTTTCCTGCAGCGAGGGGTCTTGTTCGACACGCATGGGCTATTAACTCACCAAATGTAAAATTCATCTCTCTACCATTAGGGGAACCGAACCACTCACCGTTAAGCTGAACTTGAATGTCGACCGAAAGCTTCTTGCCGTCCCATACTCCCTCCAGTTCATCTGGAGTTACCACTAGAGGAGCAAAAGAGGAGTTTGGTTTAGACTGCAGGAAACCAAATTTGGTCTCAAGCTCTGTTTTCACAATTTCACGATAAGTAATGTCATTAAACATCGTGAAAAGAGCAATGTACTTGTGTGTTTCTGCGGCAGAAGTCCCTTTGGGTACATCCAACGTAATGGCTGCAAACTCTCCCTCGAAGTCCCCCCCAAACTTTTCATCCATGAGATCAATCGGTGCATACGCTGGAAGCAGGTAATCACTCACTCCTTGGTACATCAGAGGAGTAACTTTGGCAGACTCTGGCATCACATCTCCCCTCGCTTTTCGAGCTCTCACCACATGAGAAAGGAAAGCACTACCATCATAAAAGCCTGGTGCATGGGTAATGGGGGCTAGACAGTTTTTTAGATCAAGATCAAAGCTGTCAGCAATCTTATTCAAATTAAGATTGTGATAGATCTCTAAAAGCTGGGGAGCCACTTGACTCCAATTTTCTAAAGCATCTACAAGATTCCTCGCTAGCTCCTCGTCTACTCGAACGGCCCGAGCATTATTGCGAGAAACCACAATGAGATCTCCATTTCTATTTTTCCTATTTTTTGAGGGTAAACTTGCTAACTTCATGGGAACTCCTTCAATAAATCTTCATCAGGTTCATCAAGACTACAACTTCCAAATGCAGCACCGTGTGAACGCCTAGATGTTTCGATTTCCTCGACCGTCATAGAAAACTCTTTCCAGGAAAGCTTGTTCTGATGAAACTCAAAGTTTTTCGAATGGGAATCTGAAAGACAGGCTTCCACTTGCTTTAGACCAAAGTCTACGTTGCCATATCCTTGGGAAAAATTAATCGCAGCAAAAAGATTTACAAACCCAAAATCTTTGCCATGAGTCACTGCATGATGCAAACCTTGGGTAGCTTTAAATCTAAGACCATGGCCTGTTACTTTTGAAACTCCAAAGGCTAACTGCTCAGCAGAAGGAACAAAAGCGCCACCGGTTCTAAACTTAATTCCGGGAATGAGATCTAGTTCATCATTTTCATCTAACCAATCGGATAAGGCCTGCGATGCATTTTCAATATTGACTCTCCAATCGCCGTCAAATGGAACTTCAAAAAAGAAATCACGTATTTCATTTGAGGTTAAGCTCGCAGCCCGCTCTAAAACGGGAGAGACAAAATCATAGATTTTCACAGCGCCCGGACCTGCAAAGACTGTATTAGGGAGTTTTGTCTCGTAAGAAATAACTTCTTGCCGACAGGAACTGTAATACCACTTTTCTCGACAACGCCTTAACTCTCTCAAATCCCACTCGACTGTTTTATAAAATTCACTTGCCTGTTCGCTTTGACAAGGTGTTCCCAAGGCAGCGAATAACCAAGGAGAGCCATTGGCTCCTAACTTATAAAGCATCTCTGAAGTGAGTTTTTTTATGTCTGCTACTGGCAAAACCATCTTGTTCATCAGCCAAGGATGTTTGCCCTCTTGACGCCACTTAGCAGCTCTGGCGAGCGCTTGATCTAAAGACAGTGCAGCTGGAGGAAAAGTTCCAGCGTAATCTATGGCACCCCCCAGCAATGCAATTTTTGAGTCGTAAATCATCAACGAAAGACATTATAGGAATCAGCTTCTTAACTCAAGATGAATAGGGGTTTAAAAATCTGCTAAACCCGAATCGAAACTAGGACGATAAATTAAGTAGAAGTCGCTTTTCAAAAACATCCCACAAAAAATCTAGCAAGGAGAAAAGGCTTATGAGAACTCCTTTCAGTATCCAAGACATCCAAAACACGGCCGGAGAAGTTGATCATTCGAAGTGCATGTCGGCAGAGCATCATGACAGATGCTCTTTCTGCAACTCCAAGCTCATTTTTACCCATGATTTGAACCTGAACTATCTTCAGGTCATTGAAACAAGCCGTTGCCCCGGATGCGGAGTTGCCCCCCACCCTAAAAAATTCACGTTACAGTAATTGAGCTAAAAAAGACTGACTATTTCGTAGCAACTTAGGATGATAAGGGCTAGTTGAATAAGTCTTAGAAAAAGACCTGAAACGGCAGCTGCAATTCCCTCAAAACAAATACCTGCGATCATAAGACGAGAAGCCAATGTATTATAACTCGAAAAAGAAAGTACCATAACGAGTAACAACAACGGCAATCCTCTCAAAACAAAAGAACTATTAACTACTGCGGCTGCAATCGCTCCGACCAAGAACACAATAAGAGAGATAGTTTGGCCCAAGTTCGCTTGAGAGAAAGGCCAACCGGTAATATCGCCTGATTTAAAAGCATCGACTAGATTTAGCAGTGCGGAACCTTGAACAAAAAGCCAAATATCCTTATAAAAATTCCATTTCAATACAATAGCAATGATCACTGGCAGCAAAAACATAGCCCCTTTCTTCATCACTTCTTTGGCAGGCTCAAAGCGTTGAAAATTCCAAAACATGATAAGCAGTAAGGGCAAAAGCCCCAGAGCAAGGCGATCATGCAAGGCTAACAATCCAAGCCCTGCACCTGTAAAAATCCATTGATTATCAATAGCCGCTCGAAACAATAATGTTGTGAGAAAACAGGTTAGACTTAAACTAGAGCCTAAACTCAACTCGTAACTCGTCATCCAGAGGACTAACAAAATCCCCGAATCAGTCGCAACTTCGGGTAAAGACATACGACTTGCCAAAGCATTCACTTCCCACAGAAACAGCAAAAGAAAAAGGTTGGAAACAATCAAAACAGCATAGAGAGCATTGTCGTTGACAGCGAGGGAAACTAATCGAGCAATCCACAAAAACGGATCTTGCGTTAATTGTAGGACTTTGCCCACAGGTTGGTGATTCAAGGTCTGTAGCATGCGTACTTCAGAACCCTGCGCGAACCGTTCCATAAGCTTATGGACCAAAATAGCTTTAGGTTGAAAGGGACGTAGCGCTCTACCGGCAAATTGAGGGGTGATTTTGGCATTGATTGTAAAAAGGGCAACTGCACAAAGAAGAAATCGATGCGAAATGAAGGCTAAAATTATTTTCCACATTATGTTTTAGTTTATCACAAAGGACTACATCTCGTTACAGTGCTTTTTGAGAAGACAGAGAGCCGCTACGCAGGCTGTTTCAGCACGAAGTCTATTTTTTCCAAGCCCCATACCTCGACCCTTTGTTTGAAATAAAATTCTCTCTTCTTCACTCCATCCACCTTCAGCTCCAATGAGGAGGTCAAATTCTGTCTCTCTTGAGACATTTTCAAGAGCATCTTGTCTTGCTTTTTCATCACAATAAATCAAAGCTCGATTGGTATCTCTTTTATGGTCCAACCATGCTTTTAACTCAACTGGAGCAAGCACTTTAGGAAAAAAAGTCTCTTGGCACTGTTTCGAAGTTTCAAGGACAACTCTAGTCCAGCGCTCTTCATTCCACGAACTGATTTTTAGGGAATGATCGGAAATTAGTGGTTGAAAACTTTTCACACCAACTTCGGTACAACGATGAATAATAAAATCTAGTGCATTTGATTTGGGAATTGAAAAAGCAATATGTACTCTGTGACTGCTTCTTTCTTGAAAGGTTTCCTGAATTAAACACCTCGATTTTTTTCCATGGCTGAACGCAATAGTCGCTCTTGCTAATCCCCCTTCTCCATTGATAAGCCAGCAATCCTGTCCTTCAGTCATTCGCAACACTTTATTAAGGTGATGAGATTCTTCAGGGGACAGCTCCACTTCGGACCCAACAATAAAATTAGCTTTTAATAAAAAACGTGCCATGAGACTTTTCAGAAACTATCTGATTTCTTCCTCTTTGTTTCGCAACATAGAGAGCATGATCTGCAGCTGCGAGTAACTCCTCAGAGCTTTTTCCATGATCAGGATAAGCTGCAAGCCCAATACTCACAGTCAGAAAAGCCTCCTCTTTTTGACCCTGAAAAACTAACTTTTCAATATTGATTCGAAGTCGCTCTGCGATCTCTTTGGCTGACTGAATCTTAGTTTCAGGTAACACTATGAGAAACTCTTCTCCGCCATATCTTCCAACGGCATCACTTTTTCTCAGATTGGTTAAAAATGTTTGTGCTATTTTTTTGAGGGCTTCGTCACCTAATACATGACCCTCATGATCATTGAAAGACTTAAAGTTATCGACATCGACCATAGCAGCTACAAGTGGTCGATTATAACGGCTGGCCCGATCAATTTCTTCATTAAACCGATTGAAAATAGCCCTTCTAGCGTAGACCTTGGTTAAAGAATCAGTCATAACGAGCTCATGGAGTTTTTCATTCGCCTGTTTGAGCTCGTTCGTTCTTTCTTGAACCTTCTCCTCAAGAGTGCGGTTGAGGTTTGAAAGTTCCTTTTCTTTCGAGGAAAGATTTTCGTTTTTTTCTTTTAATTCTTGGATGAGTTCCTGATTTTTTACCAAAAGAAGATGGTGAGTGAAAGCTTGCTGCAAAACTGTAAGCAACTCCTCATTGTCCCAAGGTTTGGTGACATATCGATAAATCTCTGCACGATTGATAGCTTCTAAAATATCCTTAGTGTCGGTATGACCCGTTAAAATAACTCTTGAAATGAAAGGCTTCTTTTTCGCTAGCAGGGCAAGAAATTCGGTCCCCAACATTTTGGGCATTCGAAGATCAGAAACGACAACTTGGTAATCGTTTTTTTCGACCTCTTCGAGAGCACTTTCTGGGTACTGCATCCCCTTCATATCAAATTTACCGCGCACCAACCTCTCAAGGGCAGAGAGATTCTCCAACTCATCATCAACAACTAAAATTTTTGGCAAATGTTCTGGCATCGCTTATACAAGTATAAGGCGGGGCGCCAAAAACACCAAGAGAATGCTTGGGTTCAGGGCTAGCATTCCCCACCAAAAAAGGAGAAAATAACTGCCATATGACTCTCAAATGGTCCCCTTTGTTGATCCTATTGATTTTAGCCAAAGCCCACTCTGGCGATATGAAACCCAGCGCGTCAGAAGTGCGATCAGAGTTAAAACAGCAAATCGACAACATTCTTCCTGAAAAAAAACTCAAGGAACTTAATGCAGGTGTTTTTATTAGCTCTCTCAAAACTGGTGAAGTTCTTTACGAGCGAAATGCAGATGAACTTGTTATTCCGGCGAGTGTAAATAAGATTTTCACAGCATATGCAGCTCTGAAACGACTTAAGCCCAATTTCACATTCAAAACTTGGGTCTATACTAAAGGCTCTGTTCAAAACGAAACACTGGCGGGAGATCTTTACCTAAAAGGTGGAGGAGATCCTAGCCTAGTTTCTGAGCGAATGTGGATGTTGGTCAATGAGCTCATGCGCTCTGGAATCAAAAGAGTGATGGGTAATATTATTGTAGACTCCTCCTTTTTTGATTCCATCCGAACCCCAGAGGCTCGACCAAAATACTTAAAAGACCAAGCTTACAATGCCCCGATTGGAGGGCTGTCTTTTAACTTCAACACATGCACCGTCTACGTGAAACCTGGTGACAAAGTTGGAAGTCCGCCTCAAGTTTACACTGATCCGGAAAATACTTATATCGACGTTGTAAATCAGGCGACAACTACCAAACCTGGCTCCACTAATACTTTAGTAGTGAATCGAACAGAGTACGTTAAAGGCGATCTTGGAGATACCGTTCTTCTAAGAGGTGGAATTTCGACAGATTCCAATGAAGTCCGATTTTACCGAAACATCGTAAACCCCGCACTCTACGCAGGCCACATGCTTAAAACGTTTATGACCCAGAGAGGTTTCAAAATTGCGGGTCATGTCGTTGAAGGTACTGTGCCCGAAGGGGCGAAACAGGTTCTTGAATTTGAATCCCAACCGCTTTGGCAAATTGTTTGGGGTATGAATAAATTTAGCAATAACTTTGTTGCAGATCAAATCATGAAACGCATGGGTGCTGAAGTATGGGGCCTTCCCGGCACTATGGAAAAAGGAATTGCAGCTGTTGAAAACGTTCTGGAAGACATTGGTATTCCTAAAGGTAGATACAAGATCGTAGATGGCAGTGGCCTGACAAGAGAAACTCGAGTCACAGCTCGTCAAGTAGCCCGAATTCTGCAAATGGGGCACTCAGATTTCTCTGCTTCTCCGGAGTTTATAGCCTCGTTAGGAATCGCTGGGGAAGACGGAACAATGAAACGACGCGCTTTGGCTATCAATGAATCTACAATTCGGGCCAAAACGGGATCACTAGATGGGGTCAGTAGTCTAGCGGGGTACGTGACCTCAGCTGACAATGAACTGATGGTTTTTGTTATTTTGTTGAATGATCCTAAGTTTAAATACGGTAGAATGTCTTCTTGGGCAGATCAAGTGGTCGCAGCTGTCTCAAAGTTTAAACGAAAATAAGTACTAAAAAATTCGAGGTTACTGAGGTGTCAAGGACTCCACAGATGTGGCTGTTTTTAGCTCTTATTTTTTCTCTCCAGTCTTTTGCTTTGATCCCGATTCCTTACTCGTTGGAGTCCCAACGTGAAAAAGAACTCCCTGACTTTGGCCATCAGAACGGCGCCCTCGGATATAAAAGCCAAGAAACGTTTAAAGTCCCACCCGAATTAAAAACTCGCGTCGACTTTTGGAAGCGCGTTTACACGGAATGGACGAGTTCCCAAGCAGTTCTTCATGATTCGGAATACCCTGAGCTGACCTATTTGGTTCTAGACATCTCTCCGTACACTGAGTCTTCACACATCTCTTACCCAAAACGTATGGCAGCGATGAACCGTTTTTTTAAAGCTGAAAAAGAGAAAATAGCTTCGCAACTGCGGCAATTACAAACTTTCAAAGAGACCGACTCCTCAATGCCAGTTGAGCTGATTGCCCTAAAGAAAAAATTTGAACCTATCAAGGAGAAAAACAAGTACCTAAACGCTATAAAAAGAATGAGAGCTCAAGTTGGCCAAAGAGACCACATCGTGAAGGGTTTTATTTACGGTGGGAGATATTTCAATGAGATGATGAAAATCTTCGAGCAAAGGAGAATTCCAAAAGAGCTAACTCGATTGCCACTGGTAGAATCAGCTTTCAACCTTAACGCAAAATCGAAAGTAGGAGCCTCTGGGATCTGGCAATTCATGAGAAATACTGGAAAACAGTATTTACGAATCGATAAAACAATGGATGAAAGAAACGACCCCATCACTGCTACCAAAGCTGCTGCACAACTTCTCAAAGAGAACTATGAAGCGTTAGGCTCCTGGCCTCTAGCCATCACTGCTTATAACCATGNNGAGCCGTAAGATCTGTGGGAAGCCAAGAGCTTCATCATATTATTAAAAATCATGAGTCGCCCACTTTTGGTTTCGCTTCTCAAAATTTTTTCTCTGAGTTTTTGGCTATTCTTGAAGTGGAAAGAGAATACAGAAAGCACTTTGGGAAAATGCTTGTTGATCCTCCAATCGAAAACGAAAGAGTCCTTATTCTAAAAGCCTCACCCATCGTCGAAATATCTAACCGCTGTGGTATTTCCCCCAAAGAGATTAGTTACTACAACCCTGCGCTTACTGACAGAGTCATAATTGGAAAAACCAATATTCCAAAAGGATTTAAACTTCGAGTTCCCGTTGGAAACGGTGAACTCTGCATTCGTCCGAAGAAATCTATCACTCAAAACACGAAAACTATTCCTGCACAAACGATGCGTTTTCATTTAAACTCTGAAGGGTAAACAAATCAATCTTCGGGCATGAGCATGAAAATCGAAACAGGACTTGAGCGATTTATAAAAAAAGATTTTAACCGCTTCAAAAAAATGAAGTTGGGGCTTTTATGCAACCAAGCCTCTGTAAACACCAGTCTCAGACATGCTTCAGAACTTCTCACTCAAAAACAGTTAAAATTGAATATCAGTTGTTTTATGGGTCCTCAGCATGGCATCCGCGGAGAAAAGCAGGACAATATGGTGGAGTCTGATGACTTTATCGACGCCAAAACAAAATTACCTGTTTATAGCCTTTATGGATCTTCAAGAAAACCAACTCCCTCAATTTTAAAAGATCTCGATGCATTTGTTATTGATCTTCAAGATATTGGCTGCCGAATATACACTTTTATGTACACTATGCTTTATTGCATGGAAGCCGCTAAATCCCACGGCAAAAAAGTTGTCATTTTGGATCGACCCAACCCGATAGGTGGAACTCAAGTTGAGGGAAACATCCTAGATATGAACTTTGCATCGTTTGTTGGGTTGTTTCCAATGGTTACTCGTCATGGAATGACCATGGGTGAACTAGCACTCATGTTTAATGAAGAATTAAACATTCATTGCGACTTAGAAATTATTCCAGTGAAGGGTTGGAAGCGAGATCAATACTCTGAGCATTGGGGTAGATCTTGGGTTCCCCCCTCGCCGAACATACCTATTGCGGCCTCTGCAGAGACTTTCCCTGGTACTGTTCACTTTGAAGGGACCAATGTTTCGGAGGGAAGAGGAACAACTATGCCCTTCCTCTATTTAGGAGCACCTTTTATTGATTCGGATCTCCTAGCTGAAAAAATGAATAGGCTAAAACTTCCGGGTGTGTTTTTTAGAGCCATTTTTTTTCAACCGACTTTTCATAAGGGAAAGGACCAAGTCTGTGGTGGGGTTCATTTCCACGTGCTAAACCGGAAAAAATTTAATGCCTTTGAAGCTGGCATTCATCTACTTTCTCAGATCTCACAACTGTATCCAGATGCTTTTCAATGGAAACAGCCTCCCTATGAATATGAAACAGAAAAAATGCCAATAGACCTTATCGCTGGAACCGATGAATTGAGACTTTTAATCGAATCGAAAAAACCCATTAAAGGATTTTTGGAAAAGGCCCGTGAGGATTCAAAATCATTCTTGAAATTTCGGAAACCCTATTTAATTTATTAACCTCTCCCTTTTCGGATTTGACTCCACTCTTTGAATGTTCTATCTAACACCGCGAGGTTTTTATGCGGTTTCAAAAGTTTTTATTATTCGTTGTTGTAATTTGTTCCATCTCCTCTTTCGCAGTGAGAGCCGCGGAAGATCGCAGTGAGAGCCCGATCTTGGCTAAAAACACTTCGATTGTGCCCGAATCTGAGATTACTAAACTTCAGCAGCATTTTGACCCGAGAAAGAAGTTAGATGCTGGGGAAATTCAAAGCCTTCCAAGCTCGGCACTCAACTACTACCCCGTGTGGTACTGTGTTGCTCAATCCTACTTTTCTGGGGCTTGGTACTACTGGTACTCACCGAATTACAATTACTCACGATTCCGAGCACTTAACGCCTGCACTCACTACAACGGCTATACCTGTTTTGTTAACTGCGAAATCAGATACTAATCAGGCCTCGATTTAGCTTTATTTCTTATATAAAAACGAGTAAGTACACGCTGCGTCAAATCAAGCTCTTTAAATTCTTTTTAGAACCTTCGGTTTGCTAGGATGATTGGTGGATATGTACTTATATTTGTTATGTTTTTTGGTCTGCTCTTCGTCGGTTTTTGCCACCATTTTGCATCTTAGCCCGACTGAATTAGACGAAGTTAATAAACGAATAGAGCTCTTTTATTCCGAAAATAACACTCCCAGTGTCATGAATCGGCCGACACTCAAATATGATATTCGGGAGGACCGTGTAGCTCATCCCAACCCACAGCTTGCCGGAGACCGCCAGCTTTCGCAAAACCCTTTAGCTCAACTCGCTGGCAAGAAACTCTCCAAAGAATTTAAACAATATCGGTGCGAAAAGTTTCTTAAACCCCTCTTTCCACAAATGGATTGCGATTCAAAAATCGCCGATGCTACATGGTCGACTTTTCAGACTAACGACAAGTTATCTGATTTAACTAAAACTTGGATAGACAATCCAACCTATCAACTTGATGAAATTCCTACTTCAGGAAGCATTGAAAATGATGCTTGGTCTGATGACTACTGGCGAACACGGTGGGGACAAACTTCTTACAGATACGGCTTAAGTGAGTTTAACCGTGAAACCACCTACAACGATGCAATCTCAAGTTATCAAAGCGAAACAGAGTGGAATTTTTTAGGACAAACTTTACTTCCTTTAGATATCTCAAAAAAAATTCTCTTTTGGTCCCCTGCAGAGAAATATGACCTCACTGTAGGCGATGAAACTTTCTCTTTGACCCGACAACAAAAAACTGCTGGCGCATCGAGTGTGGATTCAGAGGGCAATGTTGAAAACTGGTTTGGCATTTGCCACGGTTGGGCTCCTGCAGCCCTCATGGCACCAAGACCCACAATACCAGTAACGACAAAAGTGAAACAGAACATCGATGTTACTTGGTTTCCAAACGACATCAAGGCGATGGTGAGTCTTTCTTGGGCAAATGGTAATTACACCACGAATTTTATCGGTGGAAGATGTGAACTCAAAGAAGCAACTACTTTGCCTAACGGTCGAATCAAAGACCAAAGCTGCTTTGACAGTAATCCAGCAACGTTTCACTTGGCTCTTGGAAACATGATCGGAAAAGCAAAAGCTGGTTTTGTTTTTGATAAATCTTTTGATTACGAAGTCTGGAACCAACCAGTGATCGCTTATGAAACTCTTTATTTCAATCCACTCAACACAAACTCTAGGAGTTACGATTGGCGTAAAGTAGCAGTGCCTTATGACCGTTATTTCAAGCAGCATGACCGTTTTCAACATCCGCTGTCTCGCGGACGATGGAATCCACAACTATCAGGATATGACGACTCTAAAATTCAATATATCGTAGGAGCTATCACTACGGTCGTGTACTTGGCTGAAATTCGCCCCAATCAAACCTTAGAGATTCAAGAAGATAAAAAATACCGAGAAACTTACACATACGACCTTGAAATAGAAGCAGTTAATGGCCGATGGGCTGCCTCGGGCGGGGAATGGCACGAAAACTCTCATCCCGATTTCTTATGGGTTCCTCAAAAAGGCTCAGTACCAAAAATTAATTTTGACCAAGAAGATATCACAGTCTCTCTCTCTGAAGGAGCCAATGCTCAGCTGACTGCTACTGCTCAAAAAGCAAGTCCTCTTGGGAGTCCGCTCTGTAAAGTCATTAAAGCCCTATTAGCAGAATCGACTGGGACTGATACTTACCTTTGTGAATAGTGGGGAAAAGATTGGTCGTCGACAACAAATAGAGCTATAGTCTCCCAGATGAAACGGCCCCCCCACAATTCAAAAGGCCAATGGATAGCCGAGCTCCTTCGATCTCAAATACGCCAACCCTCTGAACGCAGAGTGGGTATTGAAATTGAGCGAATAGGAATGTGGAACGACTTAAGTCCCTTTCAATACTCTGATAATAAATTAATGAGTGGTTCTTACCGCCCAGGGGCCGCAACTCTTCTTAACCTCTTATCAGAACACAACCAATGGCCCAAAATACATAATCACAAGGGACAGCCGATGGGTCTTACTACGCCAATTGGTAAAGTATCTCTTGAGCCGGGAAGCCAAGTGGAACTATCAACAGATCCCTTTTCCGATTTGGTCACTGTTAAAAGCAAAGTCGACCATTTTGAAAGCAAAGTTTCTGAAGTCACCCGTCCTTGGGGACTTAATTGGATTGGATTAGGCGTTAATCCATTCAACACCGTTCAAGATATCGAACTAATACCTTCCACTCGTTATCACATCATGGATCAGTTCCTAAATGAACGGGGTAAGCTTGGAACTAGCATGATGAGAAAAACTAGTTCAGTGCAAGTTAATTTAGACTATACCAGCGAAGAAGAAGCCATTCAGATGCTTCAAGTATCGCTACTAGTAGCTCCTCTATCTTATGCTCTATTCGCCAACTCACCCTTTTCCGAAGGTAATGAGACAGGATATTTCTCTTTCCGTGGAAAGATATGGCAAGAGACCGATCCGTCCCGAACAGGCCTTCTGCCGGAGGCCTTTGAAGAGGGCTTCAACTTTGACGACTACGCACACTTTTTATGGCATGAGCCTCTCATGTTTGTTCAAGACTCAAAAACCAACTATTTGCCTGGGAATGGCCTGTCTCTAGCTCAAATTGAGGAAGGAAAGCTTTCTCAAGTAACCTGTTCTGAGGAAAACCAGTTAAATGCAATGAGACAACTGTTCTCTGAAGCCAGAATTAAATTGGGATATGTGGAAGTGAGATCTATCGATGGGCTTTTGCCCGATTATCGATATGCTGCTGCTAGTTTCTGGCTTGGCATCTTGTACAACAAACAAGCTCGAAACGAAGTCATCAAAATTTTTGGAAAGCTTAATCGTAACGAACGGCAAACTCTTTTCAATGAATCGCTTAAAAAGGGGCTCGACGCCACCGTGGGCAATGTAAAATTAAATCATATTGCCAAGACTCTTTTTGAAATTTCAGAAACCGAACTTAAATCTCGAGGTTTTGGCGAGGAAACCCTACTCGAACCACTTAAAGCCAATTTAAAAACCAATGATAGTCCTGCATCGGTTTTATTGAAAAGGTTTCATAAAGAATGGAAAAAAGACATCAAGAAAGTTTTTGAAAATACTAAGCAATAAATAAGGAGAGGTATGATTCAACTTTATCAATCTGAAGGATGTCCGTTTTGCGTTAAAGTGCGAGTTGCTTTTGAGCAACTCGGAGTTTCCTACATTTCGAAGTCTATGCCCTTAAGGGTCATGTCACCTTTTAAAGAGGAGCTCATTCAACTTGGAGGCAAAACTCAAGTACCTTTTCTATATGATCCAGAGCGCTCTGTTAAAATGTATGAGAGCGATGACATCATCGCTTATGTCAAAGAGCATTACGCGAAGTAAGTTAGTGATTCATGATCGAATTCTCTTACTTTTTAGGAATCGATCAAACAGGTGCAGCAGTTTGTAAGGGCAGAAAAGCTAAACCACTCAAAGTGTGTTTGGCGAAAAAAGAGAAAAAACACTGGGCTATCTCCACAAGATCACCCTCACAACAACCACTGACTTTACCAGCCCTGACCCCCTCTCACTTAAAAGACCTGTTGGATAAGTTTGAAATTGATTGGCCCAATCCAAAACTAGCTATCCTTGCAGACTCTGTTTTTGGAATGCCCAAAGGGGTATTTCCCAAAGTTAAAGGTCGTAATTCGCATGAAAACCTATGGGAACTCTTTTCACAAACTTTAAATCACTCGCTCGGCGAAGCCATTTTCGGGATGAAGGTTTCTGAAATTTTTTTCACTCGTTTTTTAAAATCTAAGACTGATATCCCCAAGCGCGATTGTGAGGAGGTCTCACGTTCCAACTCTCTCTTTACAACTCGTCCATTTCAAAAAAACATTCAAACCGGAAGCTACCGTATTTGGAGAGATTTGGTCTCTGAAACGACTAATCCATGGATTAATATCTGGCCTTTCGCCACCCCAGAGGATTTTATAATGACCACAGGATGGCTTTTTGAAGGATACCCTTCGCTGGTATGGAGGGATCTGTTGGGTTTACAAAACCGAAACAGTTTGGCTCTCATTAAAGTTCTAAAATGCACAAGTATGACCAAACTTTTCAGCTTTGATTCTTTTTCTTATCTAAAATCTGATCCAGACCTGTGCGATGCCGCAGTACTTGCTTTGGGAGGCGTCTTGCTGCAAGATCAGAAAAGACTTCTTGAACCTTTTCCCAACTTCTGGGAACAACCAACTAACTCTACCGAAGGGTGGATATCTGGACTCACGAAGAAAAAAGACTAGTCGACTCATGCAATCTTTGATTTTTTTCTACCTTGTAGCAATAGGCACACGAGCCTCTGGAAACCCCTACCAAGTTCTTGGCGTTTCACCCAATGCTAATGAAGATGAAATCATCAAAGCCTACCGAGAAAAAGCAAAACAATACCATCCTGACGTTTCTTCACTTTCTATAGAAGAGGCCAACCGAAGATTTAAAATGATACAAGCGGCATTTGAAGAAATTCAAAAGCAGAAAACGCGGCCCAAATATTCCACGCAACAGGAAAACGATAATAGAGACAGGAAAGAAGAAGAACGAAGGATCGCTAGCAGAGCGGCTAGAGCTGTTCTCGAGTCCGATTGGAGCCGAGGAGTTTTTAATGAGTCAACGCTCGATAAAATGCCTACCCTAGCATCTAAAAAAGATAAGAGATCCGGCTTTCATCTGGGCCGCGGGCCAAAAGAGGATGGAGAATGGTTGGCTTTAAGTGAGTTTCTAAGAAGTCATGAAAGAGAGATATTGAGTCAAAATCCAGATCCTGAGACATTGAAAAAGATTTTATCAAAAATTGATCTCTACACCGAATTCACGGGGGAATCGGTTAAAGACTTGAGAAAGGGTCTATTAACTCCGTTCGAACAATTTATCCTTGAAAAAACCCAAGACAAAACTCTTTTTCTAGAAGCTATGGAGGACCGATTGAGCCGATCGAGTCGTACTGGAGCTTTTCCTTTGTTCTCTGCGGAACCCTCTGAGCGGGAAAAAGTTTTTGGAAACGCTCCGGAACTTTATGCTCGAAAATTTGGTTCCCTTCCAAAGTCTGGAGAAAGCCCTGAACTTCAATTGGCAAAAGAAATATCAAAAATGGCTTTTTCTCGGACATTACAAAACCCATCTCGACTCCATGAGCTAGATTATTTAATAAGAAGTGTCCCTTCTGCTCTGACTTCAGAAGAAAAACTTCTTTTTCTGGCTGACGTCATGACCGAGGTTGATTCGATCCCCAAGAGCAAAATATCTAGAGGAGCTTTTGAGGATTTCAAAAACCGTATCAATGGAAAAATCCAGCGCGTTTTTAGCACCCACCCAGACCTCAAAGCCAAGTACCAAAAAAAAGGAAGTTGGTTCAATGCTCTCTTTGGAGGCGCCAACTCTTGCGAAATTTTGCTAGGAAGACTCTCGCGGGCTAGTTCGTAGGTATTATTGATTCTTGAACTCAGAAAGCCCTGTGCATCGGGTCAAACAATGCCTACATAGTATATTACCTCGAAAAACCCATATTTACGGAAGGTAATTCTGTTCTAAAATACCGGAAAAGGGTTC
Source organism: Bdellovibrionaceae bacterium UBA2466 (assembly GCA_002342225.1). GTDB lineage: Bacteria > Bdellovibrionota > FAC87 > UBA2466 > UBA2466 > UBA2466. The sequence continues at coordinate 32,145 of DDPO01000184.1, forward strand.
CCCCAAAAATAAAGCCAAGGGGAGGAAAAAAAGATATACTATGGGTATGAATGATCAAATCCATGTAAAAGTTCGTTCTATTGTTGAAAAATTTTTAGACAAAAACCATAGTTCAGAAATCTCTGATACTACCAAGCTTATTACGTTAGGGTATATTGATTCCTTTAGCATTGTAGAACTCATCTCAATCCTTGAAACGGAATTTTCATTTCAATTTGATCCAGCGACATTGAAACTTGAAACATTTGACTCGATCAATAGCATTTCTGAAGCAGTCGAACTAGCAACCCAAACTAAATTTCTTAAACATGCCTAAACGACTAGACGAACTTATACTTCACAGTTTATCAGCTTTTCCAAACAGGACCGCAGTTTGTGGCCCGGATAGGACGTTAACGTTTTCTGAGCTTAATGACTCCATCCTGAAAGCCACCTATTGGCTGAGATCTCTTGAAGTAGGCAAAGGTGACAGAGTAGGAGTCTGTCTAGAAAGATCTGCCTTTAGTATTGTAATGTTTCACGCGATATCGCGCCTTGGGGGAGTTTATGTGCCCCTCGACAATGAAGGGCCCTCGCAACTCGTATGTGACGTGATATCGGACTGTACCCCCAAAATAGTCTTGTGTGACACAGACAAAATGTTGCAACTGGCGGGTCAAATTTCCGACAAGTCTAAACTAATAACCGTAAAGAGAGACGCAAAAGGAAATATTTCATGGTCGGAAATTGAGTCAATGTCGAAACCAACTGACATCCGTAACGAAGTGGATTGGAATGACCCAGCCTACATTCTCTATACTTCGGGCTCTACTGGGCAACCCAAAGGTGTCTGTTTAAGCCATGGTAATGCGATTGCTTTTATTGAATGGGCGGCCAAACTGACAAATGCTAACGAAGATGATGTCTTCGCTAGTCATGCTTCATTCGGCTTCGGAATATCTGTTTACGATATCTACGTGCCATTGCTCAGCGGATCCAAACTAGCTATTATTCCCGAAAGTATTCGTAATAATGGTGCGGCCATTTGCACATTTATCACTAGTCACAAAATCAATCATTGGTACTCGGTACCCTCTGCTCTTCTTTTGCTTATTCGTAGTCAGGAGTTCAAAACCTTGCCGAGCACCCAGTTTAAGACCATAAAATATGCTGGCGAACCACTACCCAACAGATTTGCTAATGTTTTGCGAACAAAGTTTTGCAATAGCAGAATCTTCAATTTTTATGGCAATACTGAGACCAATGTCTGCACTTATTTTGAAATTAAATCAGAGCTTGATCCATCAGATCCTCCAGTGCCGATTGGTTTTCCCTCCTGTGGAAATCGAGTCTGGATTGAAGAGGCCGGAATAAATGGAGTTAATCGCCAAGGAGAGCTCGTAGTGCAAGGTCCTACGGTTATGCTCGGATACTGGGGTGACACGTTTAATACTGATCGAGTTTATCGAACTCGTGATCTTGTAAGAGAAACAGGAGATGGATGTTTTCTTTACATCTGCAGAGTCGATAATGTCGTTAAGATTAGGGGCCACAGAGTTGAAATTGGTGAGGTCGAGTCCCACCTCATGAGGCACCCGGATCTTCGCGATGTGGCTGTTGTTTGTGTTGGCGAGATTGAAAATCGAAAACTGATTGCATACGTAGTTCCTAACGACCCTCAATCGCTACCAACTTTAGTGGGTTTGAAGGAGTTTTTAGCAAAACACCTCCCGCCTTACAAAATCATTTCTATGGTTCATTTTGTGCAAACTCTTCCCAAAAATATTAACGGTAAGATCGATCGAAAAAAATTGAAATCAGAGGCGGAGGCAGCATAAATTTCATTTCTCTGAGCCCATGAAAAATCAAAAAACATTCTATGATGTTGTTATTTGCGGCGCCGGCATTTCGGGGCTTTACTGTGCTATGAGGCTTGCTGAGCACAACGATGTCAACCAAGCCCCCAAAAAAATAGGTTTGATCGAGCAAAGCAATCGAATTGGGGGTCGAATCTATACCGAATTTATGGATCAGGCACCCGGCATTCCAGTAGAGTTAGGCGCCATGCGGTTTCTCGATTCTCACATTATAGTCAAGAGCCTAGTCAATCGGTATCGTCTCCAGAAGAGTGCCTTCGGAGTAGATGAACATAAGAAATTTCATCTAAGAGGTTTGCTACACAATGAAAACTGCAATGACTTTCCTAGATTTAATCTTAGACCAAGTGAAACCGGGAAGAATCCGGAAGAATTATTAGCTTACGCAATAAATCGAGTCATTCCGCGCTCTATGTGGAAGGACCTCAATCAGGTATTTAAGAAGCGAGATGTACGATTCAGTAACGACGTCTACGACGATATCTCAGTAAACGATTTTGGGTTCCAAAGTCTCTTGCAAAGCTTAATATCAAATGAAGCCTTCGAGCTGGTTAAAAAAACGACTGGGTACGACTCAACTTTCTTCAACTGGAATGCCTTGCAAGCCATTCGTCAAATTGTAAATGATTTATCTTCAAAAACCCGTTCTTGGCAGCTAAACCAAGGGATGTCACAACTATCCGAAAATCTCCTAAAGGATTTCGTACAGTTCGGAGGAAACGTTTGTCTTGGCTCAAAGATCATCAAAATAGAACTCAAGAATCATTCCAAAAACCAATTCATCGAATGCGAGGTGGCCACTACCGACGGTAAGTCATTTACGCTCGGGACTAAGCAATTGATCCTTGCTGTTCCAGCAGATGCGCTGCGACCTTTGCTCATATCGCCAGAATTAAATAACCACCAAGAAGTTGAACTTAAAAACAGATTGAATGCAGTCTATCCGCAACCAGGATTTAAACTTTTTCTAGCCTTTAATGAACCTTGGTGGCGAACAAAAGATTTTCGATCCGGCTCCATCGTGTCCGACAGTCCGCTCCGCATGACTTACTTTAGTAAGACGTCCGAGGAATGCGGCGGAAGTAAGGGTGACACTCGTTGCCTTGCATTGGCTTCTTATGCTGACATGGAGTCTTTTTACTTCTGGAATTCCTACAGGACAAAGGGGGG
>DDPO01000184.1:35316-43060 GCA_002342225.1 Bdellovibrionaceae bacterium UBA2466
TGCAATGTTGGATCGAAGGTGCACTCATGACATCCGAATCAGTTCTTCAAAAGTATTTTTCGCTCGAGCCTGTTCCCCGTTTATCTGAGGAACAGGAAGACTTTGATAAATTAGAAGCCGCATAACACGGAGATGTTATGGAATTCTACGATTTAATTGTGATCGGCGGAGGAATAATCGGGCTCTCTAGCGCCTATTATGCTGCCTCTGCAGGAAAGAAAACTCTTCTTCTTGAGCAGGGAGTACCGCTTCATGATCTAGGAGGGTCCAGTCCAGGAACTCGGTTTTTTCGCGTCATGCATTCAGAGCCAAATCTTGTGAGGTTAGCCGAAGCTTCCTATGCACTCTGGCGTCAGATTGAGTATGAAACAGAAAGTGAAATGATTTCTCCGCAACCACTATTGTTTTTGGGCGAGCGGGCAAGCGATAAAACTGTCGAGGGAGATTTCAGCATCGCCCACCTGACTATGAATAAGTTAGGAGTTCCCTACCGTGAGCTTCAATCTGATCAAATCCAAGCAGAGTATTCGGGATTCAAAAAAATACCCCCCAATTATGTGGGGTTAATTCAGAATAATTCGGGAATTATAAGAGTTGAGACATGTTTAACTGGTATTGCAAAACTTGCACGGGCAAAGGGTGCTACGATAGTGACATCTAAGAAAGCCTCAATCATTCCAAATGGGGGTAACCGAGACACCTACACAGTTACAACGAGTTCAGGTGATTTTCAGTGCCGAGAAATAGTCATTGCCGCAGGAGCGTGGACTAATAATGTTTTGTCTCCTTTGGGCGTTAAACTTGATCTCAAGATCTGGCAAATGACGATCGGGTATTTCGAAGTTGATTCTGCCCAATACCGCTATCCATTTTGGTATGAGTTTGGCAGAAAACAGGGGGAGAATACAAGTTTGTTTTATGGATTCCCGGCAAGCGAAGAAATTGAAGGTTGCGTTAAGCTCAGCGCCGATTTTACTTTCGATTATTTTGACGACGTTAATTCCTGCACTCGAAAACCATGTCAAAAAATACTTGGTATGATTGCCCAAAATGCACGCGCCCGCTTTCATGGTATTAATGTAGTACCGCGATTTACCAAGACTTGCCTCTATTCGATGAGCCCTGACTATGGAATGATCGTTGATAGACTTCCTGGGTACGATAGAGTTGCAATTTTTGCAGGAGAATCGGGTCGTGGATTTAAGTTTGCTCCAATCTTAGGACGTATTCTTTGTGAACTCGCGGCCGGTGGTGAAAGCTGGTGTGATATTAGTGAGTTTTCGATAAAACGAGGAAAGATACTGTTATCTTAAGAAAGGATAATTATGAAAGTGTTTCCATATCCTCACGGCTTACCCCATCAAATTCGTTCGCCTGAGATATTGATAGATCTCCTTCGCCAATTCAAAGTTAAAAATGACGAGCTAGGATTTGATGGGATTTTGATGTTTACTAGCTTGAATGATGCTTATGATCCTTGGGATCTAGCCCACGTTGTGGCGCAGGATTCAAATCAAGTTCCCCTCGTGGCGATCATGCCAAATTGGGAACACCCCATTATAACCGCAAGGAAAATTGTTGGGTTTCAAGAAATATATCAGCGTCCTACGGCAATCAATTGGCTGACTGGATTGGCACTTAGAGATTATGAAAAACTAGGTCTCAACATGGAAAAAGAGGAGAGGTATGCCAAGTTAGGAGAGTTTGTTGATATCGTAAAACTGCTTCTTGAAAACCACAAAAACGTTCCTGTTACGTTTGAGGGACGCTATTTCACTGTGCGAAACCACAAGCTGAGTCGTTTGCCAAAGTTTCCGATTTCCAATTACGTTTCGGGCACCTCGGACGCTTGCGCACAATTTTTGTCGATGCGTCCCGGGTTTATGCACTTAACGATGGGTATGCAACCTGGATTTGAATATCCTAAGACCGCCAGAGCCGTGGGACTGGGGTTGTTTACTCGCCCGACCAAAGAGGAAGCTCTCGAAAACTTTCATAAAAAACTTCAGTTAACTCAACAGAGCAAAGCGTACGGAAAGTTAGCCAGAGCTAACACGGATTCTCATTGGAAAAAGCAGCTTTTTGAAACTGCAGACAATCCAGAGGGGATTGATGGTTTTTTTTCTCAAGCGCTTTTGAGCTACTCGGAGCTGGGATTCTTGGTTACAGATTATAAAGAAACAGCAAACTATTTTTTGGAATTACTCAATCGAGGCATCGATACTTTTTTGCTTAGTCTAATAGATTCTGATGAACTAGGCCATGTACGAAAAGCATTAAACCTAGTCAAAAAGTTTACAACTAATACTTAAAAATTCCCATTTAAAGTCGGTAGGGGTGAAATTGATAATTACTTTCCGGAAATTGTTCACGTACCTCAAGTAAAAAATCCTCAAGAGCATCAACTAGCGTTTGAACGATCTGCTGATCATTCATTTGAGCGGTTTGATCATGCAGGAAGATGGGATTGCCAAAGTGCACCGTTACTCGCGACGAAAACTGTCGATCCAAAATTGCAATGGTCGGAATCAAGGAAATAGGTTGCATACGAATTATTTTTGTAATGCCTGCTGGCATTACTCTCGTCCACTCAAGAAACCTCACTTCGACTTCCGAAACAGAATGCCCTACATCGATATAGAACACCCCATGAGCTCCCGCTTTTATCGATTTAAGAAATAAAGCACTAGATAGGACTCTCTTCTCAGGATTAGTTAAACCTATAAATTCTGTATTGTTAAATTTGCCATCTACATTAAGACTTATAGAAACGACCTTCGGTACTCGCAGACTCAACAACTGAGCCAAGCGATCACACCCAAAGTGGGTTGCAAAAAACACAATTGGCCTATCTAAATGTGTAATTTTCTCCCATCGCTCATCACCGAAAAAGCTCACCTCAATTAAAGATTTTAGATCCACACCATCTTTTATTTTGTCAATTGCCGTGTTAGTGCGAGCATTCAATTCCCGATATAAAGTCAATTGAGCCAGAAAATCCAGAAAAGACCCCTCGACTTTCAATTTACGATGAAGTGTCTCGATATACTTCAAAACCGGTCTTTTACTAGTCAAAGTTGTAATGATTTCTTGGTACACAAATTGAGATTTTGGCATTACTCCAAACTTTTTATAGCATCGATAGAGTGCTCTCCAATAAATCAGGGACTCAATTGGATATATAAAGAGCAGTGATACCAATCTTAAGACTTTTCGGAGTCGCAACTTTGCCCCCGAGTTGAATGAGGTACGGATGATTATCCCAAAACAACAATAAAAAAACAACTAACAGGTAAAAGCTTGTTTTGGCTGATCTTGAGATGCCTTACCCACTATCAATGAGCAAGAGCCCTAGAATTCCTGCTCGGCGGGAGACTCGAACTCCCATGGGTCGCCCCACAGGCTTCTGAGACCTGCGTGTCTACCAATTCCACCAGCCGAGCGCATAAAAACTAAAAATATACTTAACTGTTTAGGGTAAAGTTGTCTATGCTGTCCTCGTTATGAAGCCCGATCGTAAAAAGCTAGCCTATCCCGGTTTTTTCATCAGTTTTGAAGGGGGTGAAGGGGCGGGAAAATCGACCCAAATTCGCCACTTAACCAAGTACTTTCATGACCACAAAATACCGGTGGTTTTGACGCTCGAGCCGGGTGGAACCGAAATAGGATCGAAAATTAGGGAACTTTTGCTCGATCCCCGGAACACCGCCTTGAGTTCTAGAGCTGAACTTCTCCTTTACTTAGCAGACCGAGCTCAACATGTGACAGACTGTATTTTGCCAGCCCTCAAAGCGGGTAAAGTGGTCATCACCGACCGTTATGCTGACTCTTCCAATGTCTATCAGGGAATTTGTCGGGGGCTAGGTCTTAAAGAAACCATGGCTTTAAACGACTATGCTACTTATGGGCTTTATCCAGATTTAGCCATTGTTTTAGATCTCCCCGTTAAACTAGGGTTTGCAAGAATGAAGCAACGGGTTCTTGACCGAATGGAATTAGAAAAATCGAGCTTCCACAATAAAGTTAGGCGTGGATTTTTGCAATTGAGTCGAAAATATCCTAAACGTATTCAAGTCATCAATGCGGCTCAAACCGAAGATCAGGTAAGAGTCGAAATTCAGGATTTGGTCAGAAATCGTATACGGAAATCAAAGGGAACATCGCTTTGGAAAAAAATGGAAAAATAGGGGCTCTCGGAGCTACTGGATGCTCGCAAGTTCAAGAGCGACTTTTTCGCTATTTGAGCTCGCAAAGGATACACCCTGCTCTTCTATTTTTGGGCCCTGATAAAGAGGTCAAGTTTCAAGTTGCGAAGGGGATGGCCAAGTTCTTCTTTTGTCTTAAGAAAAATAAGACCGCATTCTGCAATACTTGTAATAACTGCCAGAGAATTGAAAGAGAAATTCACCCAGACGTCTATTTTTTCAAAGAAGAAAGCGAAGAGGCTTTAAAAATAGAGACCGTGAGAGAGGTCATTGGACAAATGAGAGTATCTCCTATCGAAGGCCCCTACAAAATCTGCGTGATTGAAGAGGCCCATCGAATGAATGCTGCTGCGGCCAATGCTTTTCTAAAAACCCTCGAGGAACCCGGAGAGGGAAGGTATTTCGTTTTAACCACCACACAACCGGGATCGATTCTCCCCACAGTCTCTTCGAGGTGTATTGAGTTTGTATTCCGACCAGAAAATGAAGGCCTTACTTTGGCGGAAGATACCAGAAAAAAATATTCCGATTTGCTTAAAGAAGTTTCTAAAACTCGGAACTTCTCTCAGCTCACGGCCTCGCTCGAAGAAAAAGAAGAGGCTTTGCAATTTTTGCAGTTTCTACAATCGGAAATACATAACAGCCTAATAGCTAAAGAAGCTAAAAAAGAACGCTCTGGTTTGTTTGACAACATATCCTCTCATGAATTGACTTTCAAATTTGAAGCCGTAGTGACACTTGAGGGGCAATTGCGTTCCAATGCTAACTACGGTTTAATGATCGAAAGTTTATTACGAAATCACTTTTCAGGAGTTTAACTTTGAGTTCCCGCTACTACATCACCACACCCATTTACTACGTTACAGATGCTCCTCACATCGGACATCTATACACCACAGTAGCTGCCGATATCATGTCCCACTATCAAAAAATGATGGGCAAAGAGGTCTGGTTTCTAACTGGAACCGATGAACACGGACAAAAAATCCAAAAGAAAGCAAAAGAAACGGGGGAAACGCCACAGCAGTTAGCTGATCGTGTGGTTCAACGATATCTAGAGGCCTGGAAAGTTTACGGGATCGAATACAATGACTTCATTCGAACCACTGAGGAACGCCATAAAAAAGTAGTTCAAGCGTATATTAAAAAACTTATGAATTCAGGGGATATTTATTTAAGCTCTTATGAAGGTTTGTACTGTATCCCTTGTGAAGCTTATTGCACCGAAACTCAGGCTACAGACGGGAAATGTCCCGATTGCCAACGCCCAGTTGAGAACTTAAGAGAAGAGAGCTATTTTTTTAAAATGTCCAAGTATGTTGAGCCCTTGATCAAACATATCGAGCAAAACCCCAGTTTTATTATCCCTGAGAGTCGAAAAAATGAAGTTCTAGGTTTTTTAAAAGGAGAAGTAAGGGACATTAGTATCAGTCGTACCACTATTGATTGGGGTATCCCGATGCCAGCTGATCCCAAAGCTACAAAAAGCCATTGTGTGTATGTCTGGTTTGACGCTTTAACCAATTACATTTCTGCTTTAGGTCCTATGGACAATGATGAGAAGTTCAGAAAGTTTTGGCCCGAAGCGATTCACGTTGTCGGAAAAGATATTTTGAGGTTTCACGCAGTTTATTGGCCTACTTTCCTAATGGCTTTGGGATTACCTCTACCAAAGCAAATCGTAGCTCATGGTTGGCTTACCGATTCCAATCGCAAAATCAGCAAGTCGTTGGGAAACGCTATTGATCCCATTGCACTATCTAAAGAAGTTGGAATCGATGGAATGAGGTTCTTTCTTTTTAGAGAGTTCGTCTTTGGCTTAGATGGAGAATATACCAAAGAGATCATGTATCAAAGAATCAACGCAGATCTCGCCAATGACTTTGGTAACTGTATCAACCGAGTTACCAACATGATCCCTAAATACATGGGAAATGATGCCATCGAAGTAACCAAATTGCTCAGTGAAAGTTCTGAATTAAAAACTTTGGCCAGCGAAGTGGTTCCTCAAGCACACAAAGAGATGGAGCATTTTGGTTACCAAAAATCTTTAGAGAGTATCTGGAAGTTAATCTCTGGGGTTAATAAGTATGTAGAAAATAATGCTCCTTGGACGCTAGCTAAATCAACAGATCCCAAAGACAAACAAAAGCTTGAAGAGGTTCTACTTCACTGTCATGAGAGTCTTAGAATCGCCTCGCTATTTCTTGTACCATTTATACCTACAAGCGCAAAACGGGCGATCGCTTATCTTGGAACTGAGTCCGACCTCAAAGTTGCAGCGCCCCTAGCGACACAACTTTTATGGGGTAAAGGGCCTACATCTGTTAAAGTTACAAAAAGTGCACCGCTTTTTCCAAGGCTTGAGATTCCCAAAGCATGAAGCAAGTGACACCCAGCTTTATTGATACCCATGCGCATTTAGGAATGCTTGAACACTCCCCTATTTCAGCGATCCTAGAGCGCGCTAAGGAACAGGGCATCTCCAAAATGATCACGGTCTCAACTCATGAGGAGAGTTGGAGAATCAACGAACAATTTGCAGCAAACTCGCCGGATATTTACTTCACTTTGGGATTGCATCCTCACGACGCCGAGAAAGTTCCAAACTGTGAAAACGCAATACGAAATTTTTATGAAGCTTCAGATTTAAAGAATAAATGCGTTGCAATTGGCGAAACTGGACTTGATTTTTATTACAACTTCGCCGGCAAAGGGGCCCAAATATCGCAGTTTGAAACTCAAGTTAATCTTGCCAAAGAGTGGAACTTGCCCTTGGTTATTCACTGCCGTGAGGCCTTCCAAGATCTTTTCTCCTCGCTTTCAAAAGTAGGGATTCCCAAAAGAACGGGGGTCATGCACTGCTTTACAGGAACCTCTGAAGAAGCACTAGAGTCGATCAAATTAGGGTTTAGCATTTCATTTTCAGGTATCGTTACTTTCAAAAACGCAGAAGCATTAAGAGAAACGGCCAAATTAATTCCGGAAGACCGCCTTCTCATCGAAACCGACTGCCCCTTTCTGGCCCCAGTACCCCACCGAGGCAAAAAAAATGAGCCATCATTTCTACCCCACACTGCCCACGTAATTGCGACGGCACGAGGAGTTTCCGTCGATAAGATTGCTGAAATTACCACTCAAAACGCCCTTAGGTTGTTTGCCCTCTCCTAACTGAATACCATCCGGTCCACTGTAAAAAGTTTATACAAATTACTCTTGGGCGTTTCTTTTTTTCACTCATATTTCCAAATGGTTAGAACCATTCATATCGGCCCCTAGGTTGCATCAGTAGGGGACATAAGATTTATGGGTTTTCTAGTCAACAACTTATCAGTTTCGATTTTTGCCTTTTTATTAGGTCTTGGGCTTAGTTCTGCGAGTTTCGGACTGGATCTGTCTCCTGACGATGTAGGCGAGATCATAAAAATTTCTAAAAATATCGAGCTTGCAAAACCTAATCTAGCGGACTCCAAAAAACTTGAATATGCGGTAGGAATTTTCAAAGCAGCTCGGCAATTTGATATCTCATCCAACCTTCT
>DDPO01000170.1:0-1339 GCA_002342225.1 Bdellovibrionaceae bacterium UBA2466
AGCGGCTTCGATGGCCCTGTTTTCCCCGGAAGCAATTCCGGTTCCCATAAGAGCCAGCCCCTTATTGGACATCACTGTTCTCACATCAGCAAAGTCTAAGTTGATCAAACCACGGATGTTAATCAAATCTGAAATCCCTTTAACTGCTTGATAAAGAACTTCATCGGCTTTTTTGAAGCAATCCAACATCGTCGTAGTTTCATTGGCCACATAAAGAAGTCTTTGATTTGGAATACAAATCAAGGTATCTACAGCTTCTTTAAGCTCTGCAATTCCTTTGTCAGCATTTTTTCTTCGTTTTTTACCTTCAAAATTAAAGGGCTTAGTAACAACACCCACCGTCAAAGCACCAGCTTCTTTGGCGATATTTGCAATTACAGGAGCAGCTCCGGTTCCAGTTCCACCACCCATTCCCGCAGTAATGAAAACCATGTCAGAGCCATAAAGCATTTCAGCAATTCGGTTGCTGTCTTCTAGAGCTGCTTTTTTTCCAACTTCAGGATTGGCCCCTGCTCCGAGTCCTTTGGTTAATTCTGTTCCAAGTTGAATGTGATGGGGGGCGGGATTGTGGTTGAGCGCTTGATTATCGGTATTAGCAGCAACAAAATCTACTCCATTTAACCCTAACGAAATCATAGTCGCTATCGCATTTGTTCCTCCACCACCGACACCCACCACTTTAATTTTAGCGCCTTGAGCCGTTGTTTTTTCGACGATTTCAAACATGTGATTCCTCCTAATTGGGGCCTGTTGCCTTTAGCTAAAACACATCACCTAACCAGGTTTTCATCCTGGTGATAACTTTGCCGTAAATGTTATCTTGATCTTTAACCTTAAAAACCATCTCAGAAGCGGTGGGCTTTCCGTACATCAACAATCCCACAGCTGTTGAGTACATGGGAGAGTTCACCACATCGAGTAGTCCTCCCACTCCTTGCGGAGCCCCTCTTCTGACTGGCATTTCAAGAATAAACTCTGCTAATTCGGGAAGCCCCTCGAGCAACGAGGCACCTCCGGTGATTACAATTCCAGTGGACATTAAATGTTTAAATCCACTGTTGCTGATCTCTTGACTGACCATCGACAAAATTTCCTCAACACGAGGTTCAATGATCTTGGTCAGAACTGAGCGAGAAATCTCTTTTGACTTTCTTCCGCCCATCATCGGCACTTCGATCATCTCCTCATTGGGTAGTAATGAGGCCATCGCACAACCTGAAGTGACTTTGATTCTCTCAGCATCTTGAATCGAAGTTCGTAGTCCGACTGCAATGTCGTTGGTAATGTGGTTTCCACCCATAGGAATAACCCCGGTGTAAACAACACTTCCACGTACATA
>DDPO01000170.1:1404-5728 GCA_002342225.1 Bdellovibrionaceae bacterium UBA2466
GGTCGTTCCGCCGCCGATATCAACAAGAGCTACGCCTAGTTCTTTCTCATCTGAAGTAAGGACAGCCTCAGCCGATGCCAGAGGCTCTAAAACGATATCTGAAACTTCAATACCAGCTTGATTGACACACTTAATAATGTTTTGTGCCGAAGCCACATCGCCTGTGACTACATGAACTTTAGATTCAAGTCGTACCCCGGTCATTCCAATAGGATCTTTGACTCCATCGTGGTCATTGATCGTAAACTCTTGAGGTATGACATGTAACACTTCTCGATCAGTAGGTATTGCAATGGCTTTAGCGGCATCAATCGCCCGCTCCACATCTTGGGTTCCCACTTCTTTATTTTTGATTGCAACTACACCACTGCTGTTAAAACTTTTAATATGGCTTCCTGCAATCCCGCATTGAGCATGAGTAATTTCAACTCCTGCCATGAGCTCTGCAACTTCGACAGCTTTCTTCAAAGCTTCGACTGTCGACGGGATATTCACCACAATCCCTTTTCTAATTCCTAGAGAGGCCTGTTTACCAATACCGATGATTTCAATTCCATCAGAAGTCGTTTTTCCAATGACGGCGCAGATCTTCGTCGTCCCGAAATCAATACCCACAAGGAGATCGGATTGCTTTGCCGGTTTCTTTGAGCCAGACATATGCATCCCTTTTTGTTAGTACTTCTGTTGAAACGGTTAAAGACGAGAGGCCTCTTTTTCCTCAGGCTTTACACTCAGTTAGTGATTTTCACCACTCAGTGTATAAGCACTGGGTTAGAAGTGCCCTTGAGGTAACTGTAGTTCTAATTGTGGATACTGACAACTGCTTTTTTTGGAAACATCAGATTAATTCTCTGAAGTTGTTGGATTTGACTAGGTGGGTCTAGCAATAATGTTTCTAAAACTTTCGACTGAGATTGCCAGTTCTCTATATTCAAAAGGACTTCAATCTTGGGGTTTTCAAGGAAGATCTTAAAGTATGGATAATTTCCTAAAATAATTTGAGAGATACTGTACTTAGATCTCGCTAATTTCTTGAATTGATCGGCCATTGCAAAAATTTGGGAAACGTCCCACCGATCTCTTGTCGAGGAAAATGAAATAAACGGAAGATCTAATGTTTTGAGTAGGCCTGGACGAGCCTTTTCGATCACATTTCCTTTTTCATCGACGAAATAGGCAATCCCTTGAACAGTTGAAAGAGCCCTTGGGCGCTTTGTTTCCAACTCAATCCAAAGATGATCTGGGTACTGTTTTTTTATAACAACTTGCTCAACCCACGTCTTCTTTTCTAAAGACGCGACGAGATCAGATACGTTTAGAGCAAATAAACTACGCCCCTCTAAATGGGGTAACCACGCTTTGACCTCTGAATTAGATATCGGCCACTCTGAGGAGACTCTGATTTGTTTGATTTTAAAAAAAGAAAAAAGTTGAAATCGATCCCCTAAAAAACCTTTTTCATTTGAAAAAAGAAATCCTGCCATCAGAAAAAGGCAAAAAATAATTCCCATGATACCCACAGTTTTTGGGATGCTCTCTAAAAACACAACCGACTTTGTATCTTCAGACATACTTTCTCCTAAGCAGCTGTGGGTAAACTCTCAACTTTTGAAGCATCTCCAAAAAAAATATCTCGATACTTTTGAGTTATAAAATGATGAGAAAAATTTTGATTAAGATATTGATTGAGTGCAAGACCAAGCGTTCTACCTAAAGATGGGTTTTTCAAAAACTCCAAGATCTTCCCTCCCAGTACCTGAGCTTCATAGGAGGGTAAAATGAATCCCGTTTTCTCATTGGAGACAAAATCTTGAATGCCTGGTAAATCGGTAGCTATCACGGGTACTGCATAAGCACCGGCTAACATGACTGGGATAAAATGATGATTTCTTAGAGGGGCATAAAGAAAGAGATCTAAGACTCCTACAGAACTCTCACTTTGGGTTTCTACGATGCTGACAACGTCATTCAATTGCAACGAATTTATCATTTGTGAAAAGTGAGCATAAAGGGGTCCTCTTCCCAGAATATTAAAGTGCACTTGAGAGGTTTGCTTTGATATGAAATGAGCCACTCCGATCAAAAAGTTGATATTACTCTCCAGAGAAAAATCACAAAATGTACCAATTTCAAATTTGTTGGAACTTCGCTGAGGCCGCGGTTTTAAATGAGCTGGCATAGCGAGTGGAGCTATTTTAAGTTGAGTCAGGGGAACTTTTTTGATGTTCTGGAAAAAATGAAATTCCAAAGGACTATGAACAATAAAATTAAGTGACTTGGGTAAAGACTTTAGAAAAGTTCGAAAAGGTAAACCATAAAGCCTCTTCTCTTCTTGTTTCGTGTTCAAAACAGAGACAAAGACGCGACCATCACGGAAGGACTCCAAAGACAAAAAATCCAAGGCTCTACGCCAGTCACGAGCAATAACCCAAAAATCTCCTTTGATCTTTTTACGAAAGAATCTCCGCTGGGCTTCGGTTACCCAAATGGTTTCGATCGCGGTTGAATCGGAAAGTTTTTCGATAATGGGCTCAATCGATGAACGCTCAAAAGATTCAAGATCGTTAAAAAGAAGACAAGTGAGATTGTTTAAGGTCATGGCTATTTTTAAACTTCCGCTGATTGGAATGTGAATTTGAACGAGGAAGACCTATCAATTATACCGTATTTTCATTGATAAAGTCGATAAGGTGCCGCAGAGTGCCGAAGTCTTTTTTTGTCCATTTAAAAACTAGTCTTGGAAGATCTTTTATCTCTGGCTCGTTATCCTCTTCTGGTAAAGGCCCCGAGGATTGAAGCTTTCCGGCATTTAGAAAGTCAGAAAACTCATGATTAATTCTTTCAATTGTTTTTTCACTAACAGGTTTTTTAATGCGAATAGAGACCAAGTCTCCAACGTAGCGTGTCGAATGATAGTTTTTATAAAACGCATCAAAATGGTCCAAAGCCTCTTCAGGGGAGTGACAAACTTTGTAGAGATAACGATCAGATTCCGAAATTAGCCCTTTTTTCAACATTACCTTATTTAAAAAAGCGATCACTTCAGACCAGTAGCCGTAATTAGGAGTTTCTAAAAAGACCACTGGAACCAAATTGGTCTTTCCTGTTTGAAGTAATGTGAGGGCTTCAAAAGCTTCATCGAAAGTTCCAAAACCCCCTGGAAAAAATGCGAAGGCCCAAGCCTCTTTCACCAAGAATAGCTTTCGTGTGAAAAAATATTTGTAATTAATCAATCCCCTCTCAGGGTCGATGAAGGAGTTTGCACTCTGTTCAAAAGGTAATTTGATATTTAGACCAAAGCCCCCCTTAGCCGTGGCACCTTCATTTCCGGCAGCCATGATTCCAGGCCCTCCGCCGGTGATCACCATGTATTTTCGCTGAACTGCTTTTCGGGCAAAATCCTTGGCCAGAGAATAGAGCGGGTCTGAGGGGGCTATTCGCGCAGAGCCAAACATCGTAATCTTGGGGGACTGCCGATGAGGTCGAAACATTTTAAAAGAGAACCGAAGCTCTTTTAACGCAGTTGCTGATATTTTTAGATTGAGACTACCAGGGTTTTCTTTTGCAAGCCTTATAGTCGCTTTAAAAATGTCAGAAATAATCTTCCTTCGAAGCGGGGTCTGTTCTCCCACCATTTGATGCAGAGATTCCTCGAGTTTATCCCACTCAGGCCCTAGACTATCTTGTTGTGTTTGATCACTTAATTTAGTTTTCAATTTGCCTGCTCGTTCGGTTTAAGAGAAAATTTAAAAACTGTGGCTTCAAAATCTTTTTTACAAAAGTTGGTTAAGAAAACAGTCTTATGGCAGGTGATCTTCTCCATTATTGGATTAATCACCAGTCTTTACCTGTTTGTTCATCATACCCGACTCGAAAGCGGAATCCAAGAATCGGCTAGTTTTTGTTCCTTTGGCAAATTTATGGATTGCGATTCGGTCAATGTCAGCCGTTACTCAGAAATATTTGGTATTCCGATAGCCTCAATTGGCGCTTTTTACTTTTTTCTATTGCTCGTGCTGAGTCTTTTGATTCCGGCCCAAGAAAAATCTTTCTCTACCCTACAAAAGATCATGGCATGGCTCACGGGCTTTGCGACACTCTACAATTTAATTCTATTTTTAGGAGTACAGCTTGTTATTTTGCGAAGTTTTTGTCTCATGTGTTTCTTGACCTACCTTAGCACGCTAGGTCATCTGATTTTAAATATAAGGCTTTCAGGCTCTGATGAAGACGGGCTCAAAGCAAAGCTAATCACTACTTTCGGAAAACCTCATTTTCCACTGCTAAAAACGATTCCCCGTTTTCGTTGGGTATTAGGAACTGT
>DDPO01000118.1 GCA_002342225.1 Bdellovibrionaceae bacterium UBA2466
TGGAGGGGACATGGGATTAAAGCAATTAACTGAAGAAGAGATCCATTCGATGACCCTTGAGGAGAAGGATCGTTGGTGGCTCGAAAACTGTTACAAAGGGGACATGCCTCAGTTGACTCTCAGGTCGGCTCTTACCGGCATGTTGATTGGGGGTATTTTAAGCATCACCAATCTTTATGTCGGAGTGAAAACAGGTTGGACTTTAGGTGTCGGAATCACTTCAGTCGTTCTAGCTTTTGCTTTTTTTAAGTTGCTCTCAAAATTTGGATTTGGTTCAGAAATTAGCATTCTAGAAAATAATGCCATGCAATCGATTGCGACTTCTGCAGGTTATATGACCGCTCCATTGGTCTCGTCGATGGCAGCCTACATGGTGATTACCGAAAGTATCATTCCTCAGTACCAGACGATGGTGTGGATTTCGTTGTTGTCGTTGCTTGGAGTTTTCTTTGCTTTCCCTCTTAAAAAGCGGTTCATAAACGACGAACAGCTCCCATTTCCCGAAGGAAGAGCCGCTGGTGTGGTCATGGACAATCTTCATGCGGATGATGGTGGCAAAGATGGGATCTTAAAGGCCAAGATCCTTGTGGTAGGTGCCGGTTTAAGTGCCTTGATCGAGTTTTTAAGAAGTGAAAAGGTTTTGGACCATCTTAAGCTAGCTAAGCTCAGATTACCTGAGCATTGGGATGAGCTGATGGGATCGATTCAACCCAAAATCATGGGGACTCCAATCAAAGATCTTTCCATACGCTGGGACTCGTCGATTGTGATGATGGCAACCGGTGGCCTCATGGGTACAAAAGTAGGGTGCAGTTTGTTGATAGGGGCTATTTTTAATTATTGTTTTCTAGTTCCTTGGGCAATCTCCCAAGGGATCATTGCAAAAGCAGGTTGGAAAGAGATCAATATGTGGCTTCTCTGGGGTGGTGTTGCCATGATGACCACTTCTTCTCTCTATGCTTTCTTTTCGAAGCCTGAATTTATTTTAGCGGCTTTTAAGCGCAATAAAGGCGAAAAGGGTAAAGATATTCTCTCCGATATTGAGTTGCCGATGTGGGTCTCGATGATAGGAATTCCAGTGACGGGTCTTCTTCTTCTGTGGTTTGGAAAAATCTGGTTCAATATTGAGTGGTGGGTGACCGTTATCGCAATACCGTTGGTTTTTGTGTTTACTTTGATAGCTGTGACTTCGACCGGCCTTACGGCAATCACTCCTGGTGGTGCTCTCGGTAAGTTAACTCAATTAACTTTTGCCATTCTAAAGCCTGGGGACATGGGAACTAATATCATGACAGCTGGAATCAACGGGGAAGTAGCTCTCAATGCTTCAAATCTTCTTATGGATATTAAGCCGGGTTATATGCTGGGTGGAAAACCCAGACATCAAGCTGTAGGGCATTGCTTAGGTATTATTGCTGGAGCTCTTGTCTCTGTGCCGGTTTTTTATCTTTTGATCCAAAATGATATATCTAAAATCACTTCTGAATCGCTCCCAATGCCGGGGGCCCAGATTTGGATAGCTGTAGCGAAAGTTCTGGCTTCGGGACTCAGTGTGCTGCCTCAGTCGACTCGAGTCGCTGTTCTATTGGGGGGTATCGCTGGGATTGCGATTGAGTTTTTAAACCGTCGAACACGCGGGAAATTTCCCATTTCAGCTATGGGGCTTGGGTTGTCCTTTGTTCTTAAGTTCTCTGATTGCTGGGCCATGGCTGTGGGGAGTTTACTTTTCTGGTTACTCGGTCGGAATTTAAAAGGAAAAGAAAACACTGCTTCAAAGATTTTTGTAGATAATCAAGAGACGGCCTGTGCGGGAGTTATTGCCGGTGGGTCCATCATGGGGATTATTATCATCATCATTGAACAGATTGTTCTCTAGGGTCTAAATAGTTTTTAAAAGAGTTGAACAGTCTTTTGTAGGTTCGGGCTTTGTCGGCATTTTTATCGTAAACTCTGCGAGTTCTCCTTCTTGGCCCCTTTTTATTTTATTGAGCGCTGATAGGAGTACTTCATTGCTTGAGTACACTTGTGCAGAAAGCACACCTTTTTTCGCTTGAGATTCGAAAATCTTTTGAAGTCTTTGTTCAAGAGCCTCTTTCTCGTCGGTTTCAACAATATGATTAAAAGGAGGTGTGAATAATTGGGATTTTATTTTTAGTTTCGACCGATTTTCCTTTAATGCACTTAGAAGTTTATGGATGTCTTTGGCTTCAAAATCTCCCATGGAAAAAATCGAAACCATCGAAGCTCTAGCTTCTGATTCAATAGCTGAAACAAATGAATCGAAGGAAGGTCCTTTCCAATCAAATTCATTTTGTCCAATTTTATCGATAATGACTTCAGCCAATGTTGTGTTGGGAGATGAAGCGAGCGTTTTAAGAAAGTCTTGGGAAATGATCTCTTCAAGTGAAAAGATTTTTGAAATTTGACCTGACCACGGATTGATTTTCCCAAGTCCCAATTCTTTGAAAGCTTCGTTGAGAAGTCTGTGTTGCTCTGCAATGCTCAACTGAGAGCGATCTAATACTTTGCTTAATATGGTAGCTTTTATGTGGTCGGGTAATTTTGGCTGAGCGATGACAAGAAGCATTCCGATTGTTCGTTGGGTTCGCACTTCAAGTTCAGCTTTTGAAGGGGGGACGTTTCTTTCATACCAATCAAGAAACTTCACGAATCGGTCAATTCGTTCTTGTCTTTCTTTGGGAGGGAGTTTCCAATTTAGCTGGGTTTCAATAGTTCCCATCTCTTTGATTGTTTTTCGCATCAGTGTGAAATCGCGTCTGTCGATAGCATCTAAAAATACGGCATTTTTCTGAAGAGGCACCTCAATATCGGTGGTTCCAAGAAGAATAGCTACTGCATTTCTAAGGGTTCCTTCGAGGGTTGGAACAGCCCACTGGGGTTCGTTTGAAACGACCTCTTTGACACTGTGGTTAATAGCTTTTCTGATCCAAGAATCTCTACTTAGATTAAATTGGGCTTGAAATTCAGAGTTTGCAACATTGTTACTTAAATTAAAGCTCCCTGAAAAAAGGGCTGTTTTTCTTTCACCTTGGGGATCGGTGAAATCGATTAGAGTGGTCTTATCATGCCAAACATGACGAGCCACCGGAGGGCCATTTTCACTTCTTTCGATTCGTATTTTCCCAGTTTTGGGGTCAAGGGCAGGGCGTTGATAAACAAAACTCTCAATACGGTCAAAAGCGGAGGGGGTGAGCCCTGTGACCTTTCGGTGGTAAGGATCTAAAACGTCGATTCCCGCTAGAGCAGGTGATAATCCCCATCCCTTCACTGCAGCAAATCTGTCATCAGCTACTGCAAATCCACTGGCCTCAGGGTTTTTTGAAATAGCTTCTCCGAGCGATTTTAGAAAGCCCCGGTGGGTAATGACAAAATGGGAGAGAATAATATGATTTAGAGTATTGTTTTTTAAAACATCCGCGATTCGGTCATTCGGATTGTAACTGGCAGAAGTAAACGCCATTTCGATTTCTGTACCATCTTTGTATTGAATCACAGTGCGGGGCTCGGGTTCGAGTTCTTTCGTCTCTTTTCCTTTCTGGTAGCCATCATTGAGCTTTTTCAAGTGCTGGTCGTAGCGATCAAAAAAAACGGGATCTGTGATTTCAAAAGTTCGGTTGTATCTTGGATTTGGAGCCATGTTGGCTGTGCCAAAGTAGACTGTTTTCTTTTGTCCCGATTTTAAAAGCAGGGCTTTTTCATGCATGATAGGAATACGCTCAAGATCTGGTTGGTAAAGCGGCTGAGAGATAATCTCTTTTTTGAATTCAAATCCAGCGTTTAGTAAATCCTGAATAATTTGTGCCCCTGGGCTTTTACTTGGGTCTTTAAGTTTCGCTTGAGAAAAAGCGGAAGTGGTTTTGCCTTGAATATCAGAAAAGTCGCCCACCATAACTGGATTAAGATCGGTTATCAGAGTTACCTGTATTCCAGCTTTTTTGGCTTTGATCAGCACTTCAGAGACTCTTGGATCTCCCAGTGTGTAGCGAACAAGCTGTATGGATTTGCCTTTATTGGAAGTATGAGGATCCTCAATCAGTCTTCTGATAGCTTCAATTTCTACCCCTACGAGGTCTTCTTTGAAAATAAGCTGAGAAAGGTTAGGAGAGTTATTTTGTTCAGGAGCACTTACAAAGATTGCACTAACAGCCTCGTTTGCGCTCGGCAGCTCGCTTTTGACCGTTTTGGTCTCAGGAACGGCATAGGCCGTTGAGAGAGTGAGGCAAAAAATGATAACGAGCGACAACTTTTTAAACATGGCCGGTGTTGAGTTCCTTGAACTATCCCAAAACGGAATAGCTTCTTTGAAAGAGAGAGCAATCTTGGGGCCTAGACCGAGAACAGAACATCGAGCCGAATACGAACTGAATTCGCCCTTTTGGTGAAAAGCGAATTCAGGCCGCTTTTTTCAAATTATCCGTATGGGAGTCGATCATTTCGATCACTTCATCGTAAGTTTTCATGATGATGCTATTGTCACCATCACTGGCTTCGTAGTGCCTTTTCCCGAGAACATCGTACTCGAGTATTTCCCAACCGTGATAGCTGGAACGACCTAAAAGTTTTGGAAATGGAATAGTATTGTTAGATTGAGTGCTCATAAACGTACCTCTTCCCCCTATTGTAACTGGAGCGGGAAAAGAGATTGTGTCGGTTTTTTGGAAGTGCTTGAAAGTAAAGGGTTTTAGGAAGTAAATTTCACAAATGAAGAGAGAATCCCCAAGTTCCGTCAAATAGAGGAGCCATGGCTCCTCTATAAGTCTTTATACCTGATCCCTTTGAGT
>DDPO01000151.1 GCA_002342225.1 Bdellovibrionaceae bacterium UBA2466
TTGCGGGACCTCGTTAAATCGTCCTTGAGGCTACGTCCTGATCGAGTGATTGTAGGAGAGGTGCGGAGCGGTGAAGCAATGGATCTCATCAGCTCGATGAACACAGGTCACTCGGGTTCCATGGGCACTGTTCACTCGAACAATCCCAAAGAGTGTTTAACTCGCTTAGAGACTCTCGCTATGATGACGGAATCCGACGTACCTATACAAGCAGTACGTTCCCAAGTGGCCTCCGCAATCAACATCGTTCTGCAGCTATCCAGAATGCAAGACGGCTCTAGAAAAGTGACTCATATCTCAGAAGGTCTCGGTATGGACCTTCATGGAAACTATATGGTTCAAGACATCTATCTTTTCGAACAAACTGGACGAGATAAAGATGGTAAAGTCATCGGTAGCTTAAATCCAACTGGAAACGTTCCAAGTTTTATGAAAGAAATCGAAGTCAATCAGCTACCCTTTCCAAAAGAAATGTTCCTAAAAAAAGCTGGCTCCCCCAATTCTCCACCCCCTACATCTCCCAATGGCAAACCAGAAAATCAAGCTGCTTAAACACTTTTATAAAATGATTTAACGAGTTTTGAGGGGCTTTTGTTTAAGAGATCTAAAAAACCATCTATATCGCTCATCATTTTTTCTGTCTCATGGTCCCAAGGAGCGACTCGATAAGCCATCAAGTCTTCGCTCTTTTCTAATTGCAGATACCCCTTGTTCTCGCAGGACAAAATACCGTTGGAAAAATTTTGAACCGAGATCGACTCTGGAAATTGAATCTGTCCCTCTTCGTTTAGTTCAGAACTATAATTTACTAGTCTTGCAATCAATTGCTTTTTATCCAATACAACTCCGGGATTGGCTTTCAGAAATTTCATAATTGTTGAATAGCTCTCAAGTAACTCCCCAACTAGCCCCATATAGACAGTTGCTTCGCCCCAGTCTTTGAAATACTCACCAAACTTAACTCTCCACTCATCGGAACTTGCATCTTTGGGTGAAAAGTCTTTTGCGAAAAAAACTACTGTTTGATTCAATTCATCTATGAATATTTGGCGAGGGCTGAAAAAGAACTCAAACTTTAAAATATTTCTCAGCTTCAACGAAGTTTGGATAAAGCTCTCATAAAAATTTATCGTTGAGGAAGCTGTTTTGGAAAAAATATGAATCGTGTGAAAAAACGAAATCAAGCAAATCGATGGCAGAATGAAGCAATGAATTGCATTGTTTTTATAAAAATTAAGAACGACTCGCCTTTTCTGTTCGACAGCGTATGACCTTGGTGTCGCTTCAATAACATCTACAAAGCCNNTTTTTTTGCAATGTTTTGAGCGTGCTTTCGACAGCGGCTCGGAAACCCGATTTCTGATTGGCGCTCAATGACATGCCTGAGCGGACTACAAAGTCGGCCATCCGATCTGATACTCTCAAAATTTCGCTGAGAGGCAAGGCCGGCTCTTGATGACCCAACAGAACACTGCACACAATTGATTTGGGGGTAATCACACTCACATCATTAATTTTTTTGCAGAGCTGAAAGGCGGTTTTTTGAAGCGTCAGTTTAGGTTCTATTTGCTGTTGATCAGAGTTTTGAACTATCTCTTTCACAAACATTGGTTCGGCAAATCGGACATATACTTTTCCTATGTTTCGTTTAATGATTTTGCGAGACTTGATTAATCCTTTTGTACTCTCCTTTTCTTTCGCTGCCCCCTGAAGCTCTTTTGAGTAAGACCCCTCTTCAAATACCTCGTCATAACTTATCGACACAGGAACAAGTGCGATATCGTCTAAGCTACGACTTCGATAGCTATCAAAAATCATCTTCAAAAGCCCAAACGCAGGAGGTAGCATTTTGCCAGAACGACTCCTCGTTCCCTCGATAAAAAACTTTACGTTATTTCTATTTTTAAGCAGAAACTCGATATATTTTTTTAATATGATCGAATACAGGTCGTTACCACGAAAACTTCGGCGAATAAAAAAGGCTCCGCCTTTCCTTAGAAAAAAGCCAACAGGCCAAAATGATAGATTGATTCCTGCCGCAATGTGGGGAGTAACCATATCCTCATTAAACATGACGTAAGGAACGACAAGATAATCTAGATGGCTTCGATGGCATGACACAAAAACGATAGGCTTGGTTCGCATGAGGTCTCGGACTCGCGCAATATCGTCCCGGTTGGTTACAAGCCCTTCGAACACTTTGTTAAATAACCAGGTCAAAAGAACGTCCATGACTTCGACAAAACGATAAGTGTAATCAGCTACTATTTCTGTTAAATAACGATATGCAATCATCATCTCTTTTTTGGCATCGGTAGCATTTTTTTCTGCCACGACGCGAATCGTTTGCTGGACCTCCTCGTCTCGCATCAAAGTTTCTTTAACCGCGGTAGGAGGGGAGTATCTGGGACCAAGGACAACTCTCATTTCTTGCTGTATTGAAACAATAATTTTTCTCCTCAAAACTCGTGCATTTTTTAGATTGTCATTTTCATCAATCGCATCAGTCAGTTCAGGAGCTGCTTGTCTATTTTTCTCGATTAAAGATATAGGGGCCAATCCCCTCACAGTGGAGTCTTGACGTTTCCGGAGCAAATACCATAATTTGCCAATCCAATTTGGGTTGGAGCTGAGCCCTAGTAGCAACTCGTGCAACTTTCTTCGCTCACCTCGAATGTATTTTCTCCAGACGATGAAAATTGGAATAAAATAGAATTGTTGGTTTGGATCTTTAAAAGCTGCTCCGTATAACTCAGCGAAGAGGCTCTCAACAGGAGTGGGTTTAAATGGCTCCTTGCGCTCTTTCAAGGGACAGAAAACAATTCGTGGGCCTGGAAATACAGATAAGAAATAGTCACCAAACTTAGTCTTTCCAAGTAAGAGCTTTAAAAACTCAACAGGCTTTGAAAGTGCAAATACTGTTTTTCGATTTCCAACGATAATAGGGCCAAGATTTTGGGTTCGGCACCAACTTGATAAAATAAGCCACTCGATGAAACCGCCGGTCGTGAGCACAAAAACTAATTTTCCCGTTTCACTCAGTTCTTTTAGATTCTCAATTGGAATATCAAATTGAAACCGCACAAATACGATTTTCGAAATACCTCCCCATAGTCGATCGATATTTTCGTACAATTTTTTCAATCGGCTTATTCTCCCCCAAAAAAGATCTAGTGATAGTAATAAAAAACCGGTGCTATTTAAACTGGGGTTTTACTTGAAAATCAACGCAATGAACACTTTATTCAAGAGCAACTGGTGCGGCGCGCAATTATCTAATAGAGGGATTTATTCTGCTTGACCTAAGGGTAGGCGTTTGGGCGGGGTTACTAGTTCGTGCAGACCTTTTCCGGGAAACTGGGTTCTAAATACAGTTTCTAGGTTCTGCAACATTTCGCCAGGTGGAATAACTTCTTTTTCATATTTTTTTCTCTCTTCAACAGCAAAAGCAGCTCTCTCTTTGGTTAAGTTGGTATCTACAATGACCCACTGTCCGTTTACTAACCAGAAAACAAAATAAGCGTTTGGAATGGGATCATTTCTCAAGCTTATTCCACCTTTTTGAGTCGCAACAATCCGGTATTTATCATTTTTATCTTTAGTAAGCTGAATGAGGGGCTTCCCACCAAAACTGATTTGCGACAACTCTCCTAAGACGTACGCATTAAAAAGCTCTAAATAGTAAAAAGAGACTCTAGAAAACATATCTGAAAGCCGTTGCTCAGTGGTCTTCAAATAATACTGAAATGGATGAGGCACACCTGGAAATTCTTTGTCCAAAACTTTTATTCGCTCAATAGCCTTGTCGATATTTCCTAACCGACCAATTAAGAGTTCAATTTCTTTAACCAAGAATTCTCGTCTTTCAGTAGGTTTAGCTTGTTTGTAGGATTCCTCGTAAGCTTCTGCAGCCTTTGAATAATTAGGTGGGTCTTTTAGGAAATATTCTAAAGCCTCATTGGGCTTTTTTGCCACCATCAATAATGAACCCGCTTCGGAAAACATTTGCTGCCGACGATAATAGGAAAGAAGAGTTTCCAATGCCTCTAAGCCCACGTTGTCTGAGGGATTATCTTTTACCATGCTGGTTAACTCGGTGATTGCACTAGTGGGACTTTTATTAAATTCAGTCTGAAGCTTGCTTAATTTCATAGCGCGTTGTTGACTAGGTGATACTTTCGCCCCTTCTCTGGTCTCTTGCTTTGAGTTTTGTTTTTGGCCAAAATTGAAATAGACTGCTATGGCAACCACAACAACCAGAGACAATGCACCAATCAAAAAGTTCTGATTGCCTAGTTTTTTATCTGAGTCGGAAGCTTTAAAAGTCACAGAATCTGAAAAAGCTGGTTCAAAAGAAGCTTGCTCTGAGGGAGCGCTAGGATTAGCTAATGGCTCGGTTAACTTGGTGCGCGCCTTCTTTTGCTGTTTAGGCTCCAGCGGCTGAATGGGCTGCAGTTCTTCAATCTTAGAAACCGCAGGTTCTACTTCAATCTTAAATCGCTCGATCTCGCCAATCGGGATCCAGTCCGACATTCCCGCACACCAAAGAGGAGTATCTTTAGAGATTTCACCTCGAATTAACATTGCAGACACTTCCTCCTGAGAGAAAGGACCTTTCTGCTCCCCTTCAATTCCAAGGAAATATTCAGTTATTTGGCTGGCTGGTTCTGACATAGATTTGATCTTATTATATCAAATCAAACTGCGAAAAACTTGACTCCTTGCTTTCTGGCACCGTGCGCAAGAAAAAACCAAGAATAAGATTAAGTTAACCCTACTTTTTTCTAATTCTTCTTAGAAAAAACTCGGTCGCGGGCCGAATTGAGCTGTTTTCTGCGATATTCCTCGTGATTGCTTTTGCCGAAAATACTGTCAGCGTAGGCTTTTACATCCATGATTTGAATTTCATAGGGGAAAAACCCATATTCGAAAGCCGGAGGAATTGTAGGGAAAAGCTCATTAAGTAATTGGTCGCCACCAGACATGTTGGGAAGCTGGGAGTTCAACTGAGTGTAGAGCCTGTGCTGAGGATTCCTTACTTTGACCAACTCACGACATGTAAATTGTATTGCTTGGTAGTATTCACTCGAATGAGGATTTAGGAAACCTCGACCACGTCTTCCCTGACCTATTCTTTTTTCAAGTCGCTTGATCATACGATCGATGTAAGGAGCCGGTTCGGATGTCTTGTTTAAGTGAGTTACTATTCTATCTAACTCAAACTGAAGTCGCTTTGAATCCAACAAGCGATTACGTGACCTTCCCGGTCTGATATTAGGCAAACTTATAATATTTTTTTCTAAAAGCATTCGTACTGCTCGAATAGCATCAAGCTTGGTTTCGGTTACTAGTCGCAAACCCACTCGATCGTAAATCTCTTCAACAACGCTATCTGCTTTATGCAACAACTTAATGATCTCTCGATTAGGATCTTTTCTCTCTTTCTTTTTAAAGAAGAGAAGCTTGATACCAGCACCATCCTCTTGCTTACCCAAGTAAGTTGCTCCATTGCCTGGATCGACATAAATAAATCTATCCAGCCTGTTTAAAACTTGAGTTTGCATAGCTTGGAAAAATTTAAGCCGAGGATCATACGAGAGGTGAATCATCACATGCATCACTCTAAGAATGGCACATGCATAGACTTGATCAGCTGTTTTTTCTTTTTCTGAAGCTAATATAAAAAGCCTTCGAATATCACTTAAAGCCTTTTCAGACCTTAAATGCTCCGGAACTTTGGGAAAATCGGGATCGGCTAGAGTTTTTTCAATAAATTGAACCGAATCATTAAAGAATTTCCAAACGAGGGCTAAATCATCCGGATTGTTAACATCGAATCCATAAGCTTGAATGAAACTTGTAGCTTCCCCGATAGTTTTAATCTCCAATCGGGGCACATCTAGTATAGAGCTTCCTTCCAGAACGACGTTGACACTTGGCCAGGGAAATTCGAAATTGGGAGTAGCTTCCATAAAGTAGGCGAAAAGATAGCATACGGACACTCGCAATCCAACGAATCCTGTATTAGAGTGTCGGCTTCTTTGGAGAGGTGGCTGAGCGGTCGAAAGCGGCGGTCTTGAAAACCGTTGAACTCGTAAGGGTTCCGGGAGTTCGAATCTCCCCCTCTCCGCCATTATTCAATGTAATCATGGATTTACGCTGCTTTTTTGTCGGTTCAAGCTCGTTTTTTGATTGATTTTAGGCATAAAAACCGCTATAAAACGCAGCATGTCAAAACTTCTAAACTTTCTTATTGTTTTAGGCGTTTGTGTAACTCAAGTGTCTGTCGGTGCCGAGCCAACTCCCGCGATTCTCGATCATGAAGTTCTATTTCACTGGAACGATCTGAAAGAGACCGAAGACCAATTCAATTTTTATTCGGTTGAGTTGGCGCATCACCGTTTGGAAGCCGAACTAGCTTTATCGAAGTTGCAAATGGATCAAAGACTTTTTCAAAAGTCTGCACTCAGTGAGTTTGATCTGAAAAAATCGCAAAAAGATTACGACTTAAAAACAGCTGAACTTGAAATGTCACAAGGCAAAATAAAAGAACGAATGATCTATTTGGAGATCAAAAAACAAACTTTGGCTGCAAAACAAGGAAAAAGACCTTCCATCAAAACCACGGCACAATTGTATGCAGATGATTGGAAAGCAAAATTAGATTTAGGCTACATTTGGGTAAAACGGGCCCAAATTGAATTAGACTTTGCTACCTATCACTTGAATCAAGTTAAAAGCTTGAACTCAAAAGATGTATCAACTTACGAAGAACTACTTGAAGTCGCTGAAGTTAAAAAAGAAAAAGAGGCTAATCTAGCAGTACTGCAAAATCGTTTAAAAACGCTTCAATACAACTACGAAGAAGCTCAAAAAATCGCAGACGAACTGAAGCCTTAATTTGTAGTTTCACATGCTTTCAGCCAAAGATATCATCGAGAAGCTTTCTCTAGTTCCTCTGGAGGGAGAGGGTGGCTTTTTCAAACAGACTTTTAAAGACAGTCTTTTGGTCTCCTCTAATGAATTAAAATCCGCTGCTAATAATCGGGCAGCTAGCACTGCGATCTATTATTTAATAACTCAAAATAATTTTTCTGCCCTTCATCGTTTGCCCCAAGCCGAAGTTTTGCACTTCTATCTAGGTAGTCCAGTCGAAATGGTTCAAATCACACCTGCAGGAACAGTTAAACGCCTTATCTTAGGCCCCCAAATTACTAAGAACCAACACCTTCAAGTCGTAGTTCCTCAAAACACTTGGCAAGGAAGCTGTTTAGTGGAAGGGGGTGAATGGGCTCTTCTGGGAGCTACTGTCAGCCCCGGATTTGAATTTGAAGACATGGAAGTTGCAGACCGACTTAAGTTGATATCCCTTTATCCAAATTTGAAAGATACAATCAATCGGTTCACAAGAAATTAACTGCGATTAATTTATCAACACGCAAAAAAATCAACCTGTTGATAGTAAGTTGAAGATCTTGCCTGGGTTCAAAAGATGATTTGGGTCAAAAGCCGTCTTAATAGCTCTAAAAAGGGCCATTTCCTCAGAGGTTCGTGACATCTCGACCCAGCTTTTTTTAAGCAGTCCTACTCCGTGTTCAGAGGACGCACTACCCCCCCATTTCTTGATGAGTGGATAGAGTTCTTTTTCAAAACGATCACAGTCCTCAACGTAGGTTTTATGATCCACAGTGTCACGTCTAACCACATTCAAGTGCGGGCTACCATCACCGAAATGTCCAAAAAGATAAAGTTCAGCTCCTAAATTCATCGAATGAAAGAGACGAGATGCTTCGTTCACAAAACCGACTATGTTTGTCACTGCGACTGATGTGTCATATTTACGAACTTCATTCGTCAAAGCGATGCTCTCAGTAATACCTTCTCGGAGGCCCCAAACCTCTTTTTTCTCAGCTGAAGATTGAGCTAAAAGTCCATCGAGAATAAAATCGGCCTCTAAAACCTGGGAAAGCCAGTCTTCTAGTAGAGCCTCGGGCTCACTTCCGGGACCAAGCTCAATTTCCATCAGAACATAAAACTCGCCTGATTTTGAAAGCTTCGACTTGCGATGAAGTTTCGTTTCGACCGCTTTTAAGCAGCGCTGACTAAAAAATTCGAAAGCTAAAATTTCAAAGGGTCCCCGTCTTGCTCGACTAAAAAGCTCACTGACACTCTCAAGATCTGGGACCGCAAAAAATAGAACATGCTCTTTGTGAGGAAGACGTGCCAATTTTAAAGTTGCCTCGGTGATTACAGCTAAAGTGCCTTCGGATCCCACCATGAGCTGAATCAAATCGTAACCGGTATTGTTTTTTTCCAATCCTCGATTGAGCTCAATCACATCCCCGTTCATGGTCACAATTTGCAAGCCGGACACCCATCTCCTTACCATCCCATATCGAATAACCCGAACTCCCCCCGCATTAGTGGACAAATTACCCCCCACTTCGCAAGTTCCCTTCGATGCAAGATCAATAGGCCACAGCAATCCTTCCCGAGCACAATGTTCATGGACGCTTTCTGTAATTGCTCCAGCTTGCACTCGAACGGTTCTCCCCAATACATCAACTGGGGACATCTGGTTCATTCGAGAAAGACTTAAAACAACCTCTGATTGCGTTACTACAGCTCCACCTGATAACCCTGTTCTTCCCCCCGAGGGAACAACTGGAATTTTCAGTTGATTACATGACTTTAAAATCAGAGATACTTGCTCAGTGGTTTTTGGCAAAAAAACTAGGAGAGGTTTTCCGGTCAGCCGAGTCCAATCACCACCGTAAGGAGCACAATCCTCAAGTGACAACAAGATCACATCCTGAGGAATTTTCCCTTGTAGGGCATCCAAAAGTTTCTGTCTTTTAAGGTTTAAGTCCATGCCACCGCACACCAAATTCAATAGGCCCAAATGTTAAAACACCAGCGTCACCCGGAACAACAGAGTTGACCCCCTTTGGGGTGCCAGTAAAAATAATATCGCCTGCACACAAAGGAAAATACTCGCTGATATACGATATGCATTGGGTTGGGTTAAAGATCATCTGTAGTGATGTTGCTCGCTGTCTCAGTAATCCATTGACCTTAAGACAAAACTCACTTTCTAAAAACATTGGAAAATCTTTAATCTCTATCCATGGGCCTATAACAGCCGAGTCGACAAAAACCTTTGCTGTCGTCCATGGACTTCCAGCTTTTTTGAGTACAGATTGTTCTTCCCTCAATGTCATGTCGAGCCCTACAGTAACCGACTCTATCGCGTTCTGAGCCTCATCAAGCCCCATTCGGAAACCACTCTTTTTTAATCGAACGACCATCTCACACTCGTGGTGGACTGAGCCGCGATCCACCGGCAGGGCCAGATCTAAGCATTCTCTTAAATTTGCCTGTCTTAAAACGCTGGGCGGCTTAAGGAAAATAACAGGCTTCGCTGGAGGGGCATCTCCCAACTCCTTAATATGTTCCTCATAGTTTTTGCCGACGCAAATGATCTTATCCATAACCAGTTCTTTGTTAGCAAATACACTAGACGAATCAATCACTTTCCGCAATGATATTGGTTTCAAAGAAAACGAAAGGACCTCTCTCATGGACTTGAAAATTCGTTTGATACTCCCTCTTATCGCGATAATTTTTTCAGTCGAAGGGCGCCCAGCCAATCTTGTCGAGCCCATGCCAATTCCAAAACAGCTTAGAATCGAAAGTGCAGTACCAAGAAACAAAGTATGGAAGCGTTTGACGAGCAAACAGAAAAAATTTGCTTATCACTTAATGCTGGCAGGACTTGAGGGGAAAAAACTATTAGCTCACCAGATTCATCGGCACTCAAACAAAATTAGAGAATTTATTTTTGATTGTTTCTCAAATAAGCAGATTGAAAAAACTCGGAAACTTCTTGGAGAGGAAAGCTTTCAAGAGCTCCTTATTTACAGTGCTAAATTTCTCGATCAAGCGGGCCCTTACGCTAGCTCCAACAGAAAATATGTCTTAAAGACCATCTCTTCTGAGAAACTAACCCAATTAATCGATATAACAGCTTCGAAGTGGCCCGAAAGCACTAAAACCGAAGTTGCCAAATTGCTCACTGACCCAACTTATGAATTACAGCTCTACCCAGAAAACCAAGAGGGAACTGGACTTGAGACGACCGGTGGAAATATTTATGAAAAAGGGGTTACAGGGGAGGAAGTTCGATCGGTTTTGGATAAATCTCTCAAAATAAATCTCAATTGCCGAGTTGTTCGACAAGCAGGCAGCCTCGGTTGCGAAGTCCAGACAACCAAAACCTCAGGGATCGTTGGAGAAACCCTAACTAAAATTGTAGGCCACTTAAAAAATGCGATCCCTTGGGCCTCAACAAAACTACAGAAAGAACAACTCAGAAAAACAATCGAATATTTCGAAAATGGAAATGTCGAAGACTTTAGGTCGGCCAATATCGCGTGGGTAAAAGATGGTGCTAGCTCAACGGTCGATACCATGATTGGCTGGGTTGAAGTCTACGAAGATTGGCTAGCTAGAGTGGGTTCTTGGGAAACTTATGTACAGGTTCTCGATCCTGTCATCAGCAAACAGGCCCAAGCTCTAGCAACCCACGCACAATATTTTGAAGATGGCATGCCTTATGGGACATTTAAAAAAACCTTCCCCAAAAACTACGCGCCTCCTGCTCTGATGGTCTATTATTTTCAAGAGCGCGGCAGCTACCGAACAGGTGGTTACAATTTGCCCAACTTTGACGATATCCGCAGAGATATCGGAGCAAAAAACATTATTAGACTTCCTCTTCCTGGAGAAACTGAAGATCCAATTTTCAAAGAAATGGTGAAAGAAGCTATTAGCGAATACGCGCCTGCGAGTAAAGTTGAGTCACTTCTCAAAAACAGAGAAACTATTTGGAAGGTGATTGTAGTTCTACACGAAATTATTGGCCACGGCTCGGGAACGTATGATGAATCGAAGTATGGAAAAGGCATCGATCCGATTTCGACCCTTGGACCTTTAGGAAGTGCGCTCGAAGAGCAAAGAGCTGACTTAACTGCTTTAGTGTTTGGTGGCGATAAAACTTTGGTAGATGTTGGGATCTATCAAACCATAGACGAGGCAAAAACGATTCGAAATGAAATGTACGACTACTATATCTATGATTTTTTAAGAAGGACATCGGCACAAAGAACATTTACAGAAGCACATCAAAGGGGCCATTGGCTTTTTATTAAAAAGCTTTTAGAAGCCAAAGCCATTGGATGGGCCTCGAAAACTGGCGCGGAAAAGTACACCCCCGAAGATGGCGTGCTGATTGTTAAGGACTATGAGAAGTTTTACGAGGTGTCGAAGAGCCTATTAGGAGAACTTCAAAGCATCAAAGCCAATCGAAATGAAGACGCATTGAAGAAGTTGTTTAAAAACTACGCTCCGCTTGAAGAAATTAATTCGGATTGGGCCAAAGCTATCATCAAGCGAGGAGAAAATCTGAAAATTAATTCTGGGTATGTGGAACAACCATGGAAGATAACTCCAGCTCTACAATTCCGAGAAATGGGTGGAAAAAGTCTCGAAAGCGTGGCCCCTTTTTGGCATGAAGCTTTTTGAGCGATATTGTGAAGCTTCTTAAGAGAATTCTTAAACCCATTCCTTTCAAAATTAAGAGGTTTCCCTACTCCGAAACTGGAGAGGGGAAATTTCTTTCGGGAAGATACTCTCGAGTTCGAGAGTTTTTTCTTGTTGTAAAAATTGCTGTTGAGTTCATCAAAGGTTTTAGAGCATTTCACTTTTTAGGGCCAGGGGTTACCTTTTTTGGATCGGCTCGCTTCGAAGCCGGTCATCCTTACTATGAATTAGCCCGAAAAACTGCAGAAGCTTTTTCGAAGGTGGGTTTTGTCATCATCACGGGTGGAGGCCCAGGAATCATGGAAGCTGCTAATCGTGGGGCTTTCGAAAATGGATTTCCTACGGTCGGTGCAAATATTAAGCTCCCCATGGAGCAAAAGCCGAATCCGTTCCTCGATAAATTTGTCACTTTTCGTTATTTCTTTGTCCGCAAAGTGATCCTCGTAAAGTACTCCATGGCTTTTATAGTTCTGCCGGGTGGTTATGGAACCATGGATGAGTTCTTCGAAGCCTTAACTTTGATTCAGACCGGCAAACTCTACAAGTTTCCTGTCATCCTCATGGGAAAAGATTACTGGGCATCTTGTATCGAATGGCTGGAAAACACGATGCTAGCTAACGGTGCCATCAGCAAGGAGGACCTCTCCTTCTTTTTTGTCACCGATGACCCAGAGCAAGCCGTCAAAAAGGTTACAGAAGCAACCTCGACTCTTGGGGTCACACCTAAAGCTCTAGCTGATTTTAGATTATCGGAGCGCTAAGCACCTCCTTTAAGGTTTGAGTAGTCTCACGAAATGCCTACCCAGAGCTGCTTTCCGGTGACTACTCAACGATTACTCAATTCGACTATCCCATTTTTTTTTGCGGCAATTATGAAGATGACGTGAATTTTTCGGCTTAAATATTTATGTCCATCGAGACATGAAATTAAGTTAAAATTTACTTTAGAGCCTCATTTAAGCCCCAATTTCTTCCGATACAATAACAATAGTAACCCTGATTATCGAGGTAAGACCCCATGAAAAAAACTCTACTGTCACTGAGCCAATTTTCCCTCTTGGTCGTTCTAGCCATGACCTGTATTTCTTGCGCACACCAAGGCAAAGATGCAAGCCTCATGATTGATACTGAAGTTCCTTCAGAAGAGCATGTTTGGTCTGAGTCGAGAGATATTCAGGAAGCTGTTGCCGCAGAAAGTTCTGAAAGTGAAGAGGTGCAATTAGAAGCCGTTGAAAAAGAGCAAGACGCTAACTCAATGAATGAACAGAAATCCGTTTCTGAGATGAAGTCCGAAAATGAGCTTAACTCTGAAAACGAAGAGTCAGAACTATCTGCAGAAATTTCAGAAATAGATTCAAAGCAAACCCCTCAAATGGAAGTGGCGAAATTAGATGAAGCTGCTTCTCCAGTTGAAGAAGTCAAAGTTGAGGCCCCTGAAAACAATATTGATCCAAAACCCGAGGCTGCTCGGGAAGTGGCGAGTGAACCTCCTGCAGATGAGGTTGTCGCTCCATCCCAAGTAGAGCCCACCATCGGAGTCC
The DNA here is from genome assembly GCA_002342225.1 of Bdellovibrionaceae bacterium UBA2466. Lineage (GTDB taxonomy): Bacteria > Bdellovibrionota > FAC87 > UBA2466 > UBA2466 > UBA2466. The sequence continues at coordinate 13,143 of DDPO01000151.1, forward strand.
CAAATCGTTTAAAGAAAAACAATGATCCAGTCCCCTCGAAAAAACCAAGTAGCAATGGACGCATTGAAAATTCAATAGAAACTGTCAAAAAAGCTCCAGTCGTGGAAATCGTTGATAATGGGGATGCACTCGAGAGAGTTGTGCCAAAACCCGAAGAGCCTAAGCTAAACGCGCTGGGAGAAGAAGAAGAATCATCTCCGCTTTTAGCAAGTGTAGAAATTGGCAACTTCGTGCAAAATCACTGGTTGGCCACAGCGATAGGTTTAATGCTGTTGATGGCGGCACTCTACTTCTTCACAGGCAGAAAACGTAACAACGAGTCGGAGTCAATTTAGTTTCTTGGGCTTGATTCGCTTACCCACTGAGATTTTCTATCTCTACGATGGGCTGAGTTTCGTTTGGGTCTGTATCCAGCGGACTGTTGACTAGGTATTCGATGTACAAAATCTGACTTCACCCTCTGATTCGCTCTCTCCATACGTGCCGAGATCGCAGCTCTCGGCGCTTGAGAAGGGATGAGCGCATCACAACCATCGCCAATCAAATCAGTTCTTCCGGCCTGTTCCAGCGCTTTTCTTACTTCAAAATAATTTTCTGGTTTAAAGAATTGCAACAAAGCTCGCTGAAGCTTTCTATCGCGTAAGTGCTTTGCAATAAAGACCTCTTTCTTGGTAAAGGGGTCTAAGCCGGTATGGTACATACAGGTCGCAACATCGAAAGGGGCTGGAATAAAATCTTGGACTTGGTCGGGCTTGTATCCATTTCGTTTTAGAAATAACGCTAAATCGATCATGGCATTAAGATCAGACCCTGGATGACTCGCGATAAAATATGGCACTAAAAATTGCTTGGGCTTGCCCACCTCGGCAGTGACTCTTTTGAATTTCTCTCCAAAACTTTCAAAATTATCGATCTGTGGTTTTTTCATGAGACTTAAAACTTTTTTGTCGGTGTGCTCGGGAGCTACTTTCAAAAGCCCCCCAACATGATGAGCTGCAAGCTCTTTCATGTATTCATCAGATAATTGTGCTAGGTCCATCCTCACACCACTTGCGACAAAGACTTTTCTAATACCAGGCACTTTTCTGGCCTTTTTCATGAGCGAAACAAGGGGACCATGATCAGTTCCTAAAAGCTTACAAATAGTAGGGTCGACACAAGATTGTCTTCGGCATTTCGCTTCTATTTCGGGTCGAGTACATTTCATCTGGTACATGTTTGCGGTCGGACCGCCGATATCACTGACAACACCCGAAAATTGGGGATCTCTACCCATGGACTGAAGCTCTTTCAAAACCGATACTTCGGAACGAGATTGGATGATCTTTCCCTGATGAGCGGTAATGGAGCAAAAAGTACATCCACCAAAACACCCTCTCATAATCGTCACTGAGTCCTTGATCATCTCAAAAGCGGGGATAGATTCTTTATAGGAAATATGTGGCTTCCTTGTGAATGGGAGGTCGTAAATTTGATCCATTTGATTGTTGGACAAAGGAAAAGTGGGAGGATTAACCACTACCGATTGTCGATCGTGGAATTGTACTAATGCAGCTGCATTAAAAGGATTAGTATGAGTGTGGATGATTTTTGTAGCTTCAGCAAAAGCGAACTTATCTGAACAAACTTTCTCAAAGGATGGAACCGTGACTACCGATTTACCTTCAAACTCAGTCGGTGGAGTCTCTGAAGCACCAAGAGAGTAAGCGACACCTCTCATATCTCTGAAAGCTTTGACACTTTCACCCTTCGATAGTCTCTTTGCGATTTCGATAATAGGTTTTTCACCCATTCCGTACACAACAAGATCGGCTTTGCTATCTAACAAAATGGATCTTTTAACCGTATCACTCCAATAATCATAATGGGCAAGGCGTCTCAAGGAAGCTTCAACACCGCCAGCAATCACTGGAACTCCCAGATAAGCTTCTCGTGCTCTTTGACAATAGGCCAGAGTGGCTCGGTCAGGACGCAATCCGATTTTTCCTCCGGGAGAATAGGCATCATCGTTTCGTACTTTTTTGTTGGCCGTATAGTGATTGATCATGGAATCCATGTTTCCTGCACTGATTCCAAAGAAAAGACGAGGCTTTCCAAACCGCTTCCAGTCTTGGCAATTCATCCAATTAGGTTGGCTTAAAATCGCTACTCGAAACCCTTGAGACTCTAAAACCCTACCCAAAATCGCCATCGCAAAACTTGGATGATCGACATAAGCGTCCCCAGTCACAATGACGACATCCACGTAGTCCCATCCTCGACGGGCCATTTCATCTTGTGTCATCACCAAAAAGGGGCTTGATTTTACTGCCGGTTCTTTCTGGCAACTATTTGAAATTTCATCTAAAATTGTAGTTACTCCTGGTTTAACGCTCCCTTTGGTTACCATATTTCGGGGGGCAAGATCCAGTAGCGTCTTTTGTCACTAATTTCGGAGACTTATGGCTACTCCCCACTTGGCAATTATTGATCCCGCAGTTCGCATCCCAGAACTCGACTGCTACAACCAAATTGCACTGAGAAGCCAGATCCACACTTCCTACCACTTACCCGGTCTTTTCGGGATGGATTCGTTAGTAGCGGTGCAAGACTCCGTAACTGCGCTCATGATTTTAGGAAGCTCATCGAGCGTAAACGATCGACTACCTTGGCAATCACCTCTTGAAATTTGGCTTAAGCAACAACTCGAAAAAGGAAAGCCTACTCTAGGACTCTGTTATGGCCACCAATTGTTAGCTTACCTTTTCGGAGGAAAAGTTGATTTTATTTTTTCGGACCGCCATAAACTTCAAGGTTTTCGAAAAATAACTCTCTCTAAAAACCCACTTTGGAATAATCAAGAGCTCGCAGGTGAAATTTACGTTTCTCATCGAGAAGCAGTCGTTGAGTGTCCACAAACTATGCAGATTATTGCAACAAGTTCGGAAGTCGCTATCGACGGCTTATCTCACAAAACTTTACCCATTTGGTCATTACAGGGACATCCGGAATCAACGACATTATTTCTAAAAAATATGGGGGACCGACATAATGTCGGACCTCAAGCCTTTGATTTTGGAAGAAAACTTATCGACCTGTTCTTGGCCCATGTTCAACGGGTTTAAAAAGAGTTATCCTTAAAGAGGACCACAATTTTATGTTTGCTAAAGTGCTATATGATCCTCAGGCCCTAGCACTCCAAGTAAAACGACAACAAAAATATGCTTGGGACCTGGAAACACAGATTCCGTGGAGAATCGGAGTTGATACCGAACGATACTTTCTCCCCATCGACTCTGATGCTATTGCATTTCCGGGAGCTAGTGAGGAGCAAAAATTAGCGATTTCTCAACTCTTAGGGCTTATTGTCAATTCAACGATCGCCGAGTTGGAAGATGTGATCACCAAAGTACGTTACGATTGTTGGAGTAAAATTATTAGAAATTACCCAATCGGGCCTGAAATAAAAGATCTGGGTGAACTCTTTTTTGAAGAGGAGATAAAACACTCAAAAGCTTTTAATCGTTACAATCTTATCTTTTGCGAAGAAACAAAAATAGATATTGCTGATCTCAATCGACTTTTGCCTAAAGCCTACGGCTCTCTGTTTGTAAAAGCTATCAAACACAATGCGAAGTGGGGAGGACATGCTTTTTGGTGGGTTGTAGCCGCAGTCGAGGAAGTTTCAATCGACCTCTATAAAAACCTTAGTCCTTTTAAAAACCAAATCGATCCCCTCTATCATCAAGTTCATTTAAAACATATGGAGGAAGAATCCCGCCATCACAATTACGCTTTTTTAATGTTAGAACTGATTCGCGAGACCAATTCTTCCCTCAGCGATCACTTTTTTTCTAAAACCGATCGAATCATTGGCCAGATGTTTTCAACGGGTTGGGTAGTTGCTGAACTCAACAAAGTCTTCGAAGCAAAACACTTAAAGCACAAACATCCTTTCTTTAATGTTATCGCAAGCTGTGAACCGCTCTTTAAAGGCTTGGGACCTAAAGATCTAGCGAAAAAACTGTTCATCTCTGCGCCTTATATCAGCTTGATGCTCAATGGAAACTATCACTCCAAATCAACTCGGCTTGCAAAAGAGCACACTGTTTTATCAGTCCCCTTTCCTAAGCCTCACGAAGCTGAAACTTTTATACCGCTTAAAAAAAGCCAAGGATGAACCATGCTGACTGAAACAAAACAAGCTTTCTTGCGAACATTAAATACCTCTTGGCTTGAAGGAGGAAATAAGTCTGCTCCTTTTCTTGTTTTCTTGCATGGCTACCCAGATGGACCCGATATTTGGTCAAAACAGATAGAACATTTCGCAGATAGCTACCATATTATATGCCCATACATCCGTGGCACTTTCGCATCTGAACCCAGCTCCGAACTCAGCCGATTCTCCACACACTCACTTTCTCTGGATGTTTTGGAAATACTTAAGCTGATAGATCCTCAGGGAAAAAAAGGGGTTCACGTTATAGGTCATGATCTAGGAGGGGCTGTAGCCTGGCGCTTGGCAACGTACTTAGGACCTAGGCTTTCTAGGCTTGTGATTATCAACAGCTTATCCATTGAACAGATGCGAGCTAGATTGCTTTCCCGCCCCAGCCAATGGCTTCACTCTTGGTATATTTTCCCATTTCTTGTTCCAAAACTTTCCGAAAAACTCATTGGCCATTTTTCAAAACGGCTCCTCCCTTGGGCTTATAGATTGGGCGGATTAAAAAAAGAACACTTTCCCAAACTAAAACTCGACAGCCCTTTTCCTGTCGCGACTCTTCGACTTTATCGCGCTTTTGTGAAAGAACTTTTAAATCAAGAAAACTTTCCACCTCCCAAAGTCAAAGCTCCAACGTTAGTTGTTTGGGGCAAAAATGACCCCTTCCTGCTGGCGCCAACGACTGATGAAATTGAACCCAACGCCGAACAACTCACCATCCGAATTCTTCAAGGTGGGCACTGGCTTTTCAGGGAGAGTCCAGATTTTCTGAACGCACTTAT
>DDPO01000116.1:0-20807 GCA_002342225.1 Bdellovibrionaceae bacterium UBA2466
ACTTCGACCACTTTCACACTCTTTAAAATATTTTTGGGAATGTCTCTTAAGTCTTTGCCATTTTCATGAGGAATCAAAATCTTCTTCACCCCTCCACGATAAGCTGCAAATATTTTCTCCTTAAGACCCCCAATCGGAAGAACGTGGCCCCTCAAAGTAATTTCACCCGTCATCGCAACATCTTTACGAACGGGTTTTCCTGTTAAGCAGCTCACAAGAGCCGTAGCCATTGTGATACCTGCCGAAGGTCCATCTTTCGGGATAGCTCCTTCTGGAACGTGAATATGCAAGTCAACTTTCTCATAGAAATCGGAAGCTAAGCCTAAGAGTTTTGCTCTTGAACGAACATAACTCATAGCTGCTTGAGCAGATTCCTGCATCACATCGCCTAGCTTTCCAGTTACAGTGAGCTTACCTTTTCCTGGCAGTTGTAAAACTTCAATGGTCAACATATCTCCACCTGTCTCGGTGTAGGCAAGTCCATTGACCAAACCAACTTCTGAAGTTCCTTCGGTTTTTTGGTATCTATATTTATGGGGTCCCAAGAGATCCGTTAGCTTTTTAGAGTTAACAACGACTTTTGTTTTGTCCTCGTTTTTACCCGCCCACTTTCTGGCCACTTTTCTACTCACGGCGCCCACTTCCCTCTCTAAATTCCTAACTCCGGCTTCTTTTGTGTAATGACGAATTAGATCTTCAATGGCTTGATCTGCGAAAGAGATTTTATTTTCGTCTAAGCCATGTCGAGCGACCTCTTTAGGAATCAAGTGGCGCTTAGTGATTTCCATCTTCTCCTCTTCGGTATAGCCGGAGAGGTTGATCACTTCCAAGCGGTCGAGCAATGGTAGCGGAATTGTATGTTGGGAATTAGCTGTCGTTATGAACATTACATTCGACAGGTCATACTCCACTTCCATGTAATGATCTGAGAAAAAGCGATTTTGCTCGGGATCTAAAACTTCTAGCAGGGCGCTGCTTGGATCTCCCCTGAAGTCGGTGCTCATTTTATCAATCTCATCCAACAAGATGACTGGATTGATAGCTTCGGCTTTTTTCATGGCCTGAATAAGCTTACCCGGAAGAGCTCCAATATAAGTTCTTCGATGTCCTCGAATTTCAGCTTCATCTCTTACTCCACCCAATGAAATTTTTACAAAGTTTCTTCCAATGGAGCGGGCGATCGACCGTGCGAGAGAGGTTTTCCCAACACCTGGGGGCCCGACTAAGCAAAGGATTGGCCCTTGCATTTTCTCAACGAGACTTTGAACAGCTAGGTGCTCAACAATCCGTTCTTTAACTGTTTTTAGTCCGTAATGGTCCTCATCGAGAACTTTCTCTGCGGCATCAACATCAATTTTATCTTCTGTTTTTTCATTCCAAGGAATACTTAACATCCAGTCGAGATAATTCCTGACCACGGTCGCTTCAGCGGACATCGGGGACATCATTTTTAATTTTTTGATTTCAGACTTTGCTTTTCTCAAAGCCTCTTCGGGAAGTCGCTTGCGCTTTAGCTCTTTTTCAAGCTCCACAATCTCATTTTTAAATTCGTCCCTCTCTCCAAGCTCTTTTTGGATCGCTTGCATCTGCTCATTTAGGTAGTATTCCTTCTGAGAGCGCTCCATTTGCTTTTTGACTCTAGAACGGATCTTTTTCTCAACCTGGAGAATCTCGATCTCTCCCTCAATGAGACCCATCAATCTTTCAAGTCTTCGGCAAGCATCTGTCAGCTCGAGAAGTTTTTGCTTCTCCTCAACTTTGATATTGAGATGAGGAATAATGGTATCGGAAAGCTTCCCAGGATCTTCAATAGAAAGCACTGACATTAAAAGTTCGGGAGGTATTCTCTTGTTAAGTTTTACGTAATTTTCAAAGATTCCCTTGATGCTTCTTACAAAGGCCTCAGCTTCCACCATGGAGCTTACAAACTCGTCGAGTGGTTCACCTTCCACTTTAAAAATAGAGTCTTTTTCAACGTACTTAGTGACACGAATACGACTCACACCTTCGACTAAAACCTTCAAAGTTCCATCAGGTAGACGAAGCAACTGAATAATATTTGCCAAAGTGCCGACGCTATAAATATCTTTTTCGTCTGGGTTATTATTTTGAGCTTTTTTCTGAGCAGCTAAAACGATCTGCTTTCGGTCGCCCATCGAATCCTCGAGCGCGCGAATCGATTTTTCTCTTCCCACAAACAATGGGACCACCATGTGTGGAAAAACAATGATGTCTCGTAATGGAAGTAATGAGTACAGAGAAGATGCTTCTTGTTTTTTAGTCATAGCCGCCTGCCTCCCCTGATCTAATTATACAGTAAAGAGCATGACGAAGATAAACCTTAAAAATCTAAATTTTTTAACACTTAGTGACAGGAATTGATTAGAACACAAAAAAAAGACTCTCCGAGTTTCAACCCGGAGAGTCGGATAAAAAGTTAGTGACAAACTGAATTAAGCTGTCTCTTTTTTTGCCGAAGCTGCGGCTTGCTCTTCTGGCGAATTATAGACAAGTTCTGGTTTACCTTTTTTAAGAATCACATTCTCGTCGATGTTGCACTCTTTGAGGTTTGGAATCGATGGCAATTCGTACATGATATCCAGCATCGAGTTTTCGAGAATTGACCTTAAGCCCCGCGCTCCAGTTTTTGACTTCAATGCCTCACGCGCGACTGTGTTTAGTGCAGACTCGGAGAAATTAAGTTTCACATTCTCAAACTCAAAGAGCTTTTGGTACTGCTTGATAATTGCATTTTTAGGTTCAGTGAGAATTCTCACCAACGATGGCTCATCTAATTCATTCAATGTTGCCAGAACGGGAAGACGACCGATGAACTCTGGAATCATTCCAAACTTCAAAAGATCTTCAGGAAGAGCTCTGCTCAAAGGAGCCTCTTTCGATTTCTCTTTGTTGCCTTTGACATCCGCGCCAATTCCCATGCTTCGCTTTTGGCTGCGTTGTTCAACAACTTTGTCGAGACCCACAAAAGCGCCACCACAAATAAACAGAATGTTGGTGGTATCTACTTGTAAAAATTCCTGCTGGGGATGCTTTCTGCCACCCTTGGGAGGCACATTGGCTCTAGTTCCTTCAAAGATTTTTAGTAGAGCTTGCTGTACACCCTCACCCGAAACGTCCCGAGTGATCGAAGGGTTTTCACCCTTGCGAGCTATCTTGTCGATTTCGTCGATATAAACGATCCCTTTTTGGGTTTTTTCAATATCATAATCTGCGTTTTGAAGAAGATATAAAATGATGTTCTCAACATCTTCTCCAACATAACCCGCTTCAGTTAAAGTCGTTGCATCGACGATAGTAAATGGAACTTTAAGAAGTTTGGCTAACGTCTGAGCAAGAAGGGTCTTGCCACTTCCTGTGGGACCGATGAGCAGAATATTGCTTTTCTGCAACTCGACTTCAGATCCTGGCCCGCCTCGCTCTTTAGCCTGAATTCTTTTGTAGTGATTATGAACCGCAACTGAAAGAGTTCTTTTTGCTTGATCCTGTCCAATGACATAGTCATCAAGAACCGCTTTTATTTCAGCTGGCTTTGGGATCTTAGTTGTTCCAGTACGAACATCTTCTTTGCGAGCTTCATCAGCAATGATGTCGTTACACAACTCAATACATTCATCACAAATATGAACGGCTGAACAAGAGATTAGTTTCTTCACTTCTCTCTGGCTTTTTCCGCAGAAACTACAAACTAAATTTCCGAAGCTTTCGCTGTCTCGGCGACTCATGAGTGCCTCACTGGTTTATTCATTTGTTTGTTTATTTTTGAACTTTGAACAATCTAAGTCAAAGAGGGAAACTCACTATTTTGAGCTTCCACCTTTGCCGCGCTCCATCACTACGTGGTCGACAATACCATAATCCTTAGCTTCTTCAGAAGACATATAGCGGTCGCGGTCGGTATCTTTTTCAATTTTTTCGTATGGCTGACCCGTGTGTCTGACCAAAATATGGTTCAACTTTTCTTTTAAAAGAAGAATCTGCTTAGCTTGGATAGCAATGTCAGTGGCCTGTCCCTGAGCTCCGCCAAGGGGTTGATGAATCATGATCTGTGAGTGGGGCAAAGCATAACGCTTTCCTTTTGTTCCTGCACAAAGGAGCAAGGCCCCCATACTGGCAGCAAGTCCCGTACAGTATGTGCAAATATCAGGTTTAATGTATTGCATCATGTCGTACATTCCGAGGCCCGCCGAAACACTACCACCAGGGGAGTTGATATAGATATGAATGTCAGCTTCTGGATCTTCCGATTCTAAAAACAGTAGCTGTGCAATAAACAGATTTGCAACAGCATCATTGACCTCAGTGCCAATGAACAAAATTCTTTCTTTTAAAAGTCTCGAATAGATGTCGAAACTTCTTTCACCTCGAGACGTCTGCTCAATAACCATTGGAACCAAGTAACTATTGGTGGTTTCCGCAGCGCTTGAAGTTGTGGTTGTGGGAATAATAGGCTTCGAAATAGAGAGGATGCCGGACATGGAGTGTGCCCTCCTGATTTACTTATTAAACCCGTGTTCCGAAAAAATGACAAGACCCGTAGTGCTAGAGTCCGGTTCTTATTTTGAAGCTTTGGAATTACTGACCAGAAATTCGAAAAGTTGGTCAGTTAGAATTTCATCACGGAGGCGCTGAATAATTCCTTTTTCCCTGAGAAACTTTTCAGCTTCATCAACACTCTTGCCTAGCTGTGTCGCAATTTCATTCACGCGACTTTCCAAGCGATTTTTATCTAACTGAATATTTTCTTTGAGAGCGATTTCTTTCAAGATCAGTGTGCTTTTCACCATGTTCTCGGCGCGCTGCTTGATAGACTGCATCTCCTCAGGTTTGGGCTGAGGCATTTTGATTCCGCGACGTTTAAAATCCTCTTGCATCCAATCCATTAGAGCAACTGTCTGCTCTTGAACAAGAGACTGGGGAACTTCAAACTTATGCTCGCCAATCAAATGATCGACAATCTCTTGCCGTTGAGCTCTTTTGGCCTCTTCTTCTTTTGATTGCTTGATGTTTTCGCGAACTTCGGCCGTTAAAGACTCAACTGTAGCACCCTCTTTTAATTGCGCTGCAAAAGCATCGTTAAGCTCGGGAAGAACCCTATTCTTCAACTCTAATAACTTCACGCTAAACAATGCAGTTTTCCCGGCGAGATCTTTGTCACCGTAATCCTCGGGGAAAGTTTCCTCAACTTCACCCGAATCCCCTGTTTTCATGCCCATCAGAGCTTTTTCTACATTAGGTAAAACCCGGTCAGCTCCTAACTCGACAGTATAGCTTTTGGGTTCCTCTTTTTTCGAGGGGTTATCTTTCAAATGAAAACCAACTTCAACGACAGCAAAGTTCCCTTTTTCTGGTTTTTCAGAGGACAAGGGCTCTAAAGTAGCCATTCTCTCTCGTAGGTTTGTGAAAGTGCCTTGCACCTCTTCATCGGTTGGATCTACAACTTGCTTTTTTAAAGCTATGCCTTTGTAGCCTTTCAAGTTGATCTCTGGCTCAACTTCAAACTCTGCCGAAAAAGCAAAAGGTTTGCCTTCAGAAAGTTCATTCACTTGCACTTGGGGTCGACTTACTGGCGACAGCTTTGTTTTTTGTAGAGCTTCGCTAAGTCCCGCTTCCAGAAGATGAGAAACAACATCTCTTCTAATATCTTCTTTAAACTTTTCTTTGATCAAATTAGCCGGGGCTTTTCCAGGTCTGAACCCAGGAATTCGTGCCGTTTTAGCATAGCGATTTACCATCATTTGTTCATGCTTTTGCAAAGTATCCCCTGCAAACTCAATCGTAAGTCTCACTTTAGTCGCACTTAATCGGTCTACGCTTTTGACATTAAGGTCGTGGCTATGTTCTTTTTCGGTCACAAAAACCCCTACTTGATAAGGTTAAAATAGGTCGATCTTCTACCACGCTATGGCGCTAGGCACAATAGAAGGATTCGCCCCCAAGAAGGCTATGAAGAGTGCTCATTTTTAGGCGGATTTTCTTGAAAAAACGAATGAATAAACAAGTAACAAACCCCAACCACAATACAGGAATCAGCGATATTGAAAGCTGGCCAGTGATAGACCTCTTTCCAATGAAAGTCCAAAAAATCAACTACATAACCAAATCTTACTCGGTCTATCAGGTTTCCAATAGCTCCCCCCATCACTAAACTAAGTGCAACTCCCGTGAGTTTTTGAGTGGAATTTAGTTTAGCTAGAACCGCTGTAATAATGACCATGGCCAAAATAGGGATCAGGATAAAAAAGGGCTCCCTAAAGTAAGAAGGGGCGTTATGTAAAATGCCAAATGCAGCTCCCATATTGCGCACATAAGTTAAAGCAAAAAACGAGTCGATGATGGGGAGGCTCTGACCCCATTGAAAGCGATTAAGGATCAATTGCTTAGTCCACTGATCAAAAACAACGACCAAAGGGACCGTTATCGCGATAGTCATTACTTTCCAACGGGGAAATGATTTCATGATGATATTCTCTCGTTGATTTGAGGAGTTCGATTTTGCCGAAGAGTGTTGATGAACATCAACACCACTCCAGTTAATATTGAGATATCTGCCACATTAAAGGGCGGCAAGATATCTTTTCCGTTCCAATGAAACTGAAGAAAATCAACTACAAACCCAAACTTGATACGATCCAATAGGTTGCCAATAGCTCCCGAAAATATGGTTGTTAAAGCCACCGATGTGAGCATTTGGTTGTCTTGAATCTTGATGAAAATAAGCACTATCAGAATCAGAGCAAATGCAGGAACTGCGATGAAAAAGACCTGTTGAAACTCTTGTGGCGCTTTTTGAAGAAGTCCAAAAGCGAATCCATTGTTGTACTTAAGGACGCCCGACAAAAATCCCGGGATCAGGGAAAACTGGCTGTCAGTCTGCCATGTCGAGTTGACAAAATGTTTTACGAGCTGATCAAGAGAAAGAATAAGCCCACTGAGTGAAAATAGAATGAGGTACCTTTGTTTCATGTACCCCAAAATTTTACTACGAACTCATCGAATCTAAGAAAGCTTTATTGGTTTTTGTGGACATAATCTTATCCAACAAAAACTCCATGCTATCTACGACATTCATGGGTTGAAGCACTTTTCTCAAAATCCAAACGCGATTAAGAACCTCTTTATCCATCAAAAGTTCCTCTCGACGCGTTCCTGATTTGTTGATGTCGATGCAGGGGAAAATACGCTTTTCCATTAGCTTTCTATCAAGCGTGATTTCAAGATTACCCGTTCCTTTGAACTCTTCAAAAATCACTTCGTCCATTCGGCTTCCAGTATCAATGAGAGCCGTCGCCAAAATAGTTAAGCTTCCGCCATTTTCGATGTTTCGAGCCGCTCCGAAGAATCGCTTAGGCTTGTGAAGTGCGTTAGAGTCCACACCGCCTGACAAAATCTTTCCGCTCGGAGGAACAACCGTGTTGTAAGCTCTTGCTAAACGAGTGATCGAATCCAGCAGAATCACAACATCCTTCTTGTGCTCGACCAACCGTTTTGCTTTCTCAATGACCATTTCAGCAACTTGGACGTGACGAGTGGCGGGTTCATCGAAAGTGGAACTTACCACTTCACCATCCACATTACGCTCCATATCGGTCACTTCTTCAGGTCGCTCGTCAATCAACAAAACAATAAGAACAACTTCAGGGTGGTTATGGGTAATGCTGTTTGCAATCTCTTGCATCAACATGGTTTTACCAGCTCTCGGAGGAGCTACGATAAGACCTCTTTGCCCTTTTCCAATTGGAGTCAAAAGATCAATAACTCGAGTTGAGTATTTTTTAGGATCGTACTCCAAATTGAATTTTTCATGTGGATAAAGCGGCGTTAAATTGTCGAAAAGAATTTTTTCACGAGCAACTTCAGGCTCTTCGTGGTTGATCTTTTCAACTTTTAATAACGCAAAATATCTTTCAGAATCTTTTGGAGGACGAATCTGCCCTTCAACGGTATCTCCAGTTCGCAGCATGAACCTTCGAATTTGAGAAGGAGAGACGTAAATATCATCTGGACCTGGCAAGTAATTGTAGTCAGGCGCCCTTAAAAAACCGAAACCATCGGGAAGAGTTTCCAAAACTCCTTCACCGTAAATAGAGCCATTTTGCTCTGTCTGAGCTTGTAAAATTCCAAAGATAAGCTCCTGCCTTCGTAGTCCGCCGGGAGATTCTACCCCCAAAGACTTGGCTAACTCAGTTAACTCGGAGATTGGTTTCTCTTTTAGCTCCTTTAAGTGCATTTTTACTACCTTCTGTTAGGTTGGATTAAATTTGAGGAAATAATTAAATTTACTATCTTTTTCCCAATTTTTTGGAGTTTGTTTAAGGCTAAACCCGAATTAGCCAAAAGCTTCCAAGAACAAGGATGTTTGGATAAAAACAGCTTTACCGTACGAGAAAAAAGCCCGGTGTGTCAACAAAAAAAATTTTTGGGCCCAGGGGATTATCCGCCAACTGGGCCCTCAAAATCAAAAATTCAAAAACTAAGCGTTACCGCTTTTGATTTTGACAACGCGTGTGGCTTGAGGGCCTTTAGGACCATCGGTCATATCAAATTCGACCTCTTGTCCTTCGGTTAAAGACTTAAAGCCTTCACCCTCGATTGAAGAAAAATGAACAAAGACATCTTGTCCACCATCTTGCTCAATAAAACCATATCCTTTGTTGTCGTTGAACCACTTCACGAAGCCAGTTGGCATAAATACAGTCCTCCAATAATAACACCCCAAAACTCCTCTGTACTGGTGAACCTTCTCTTTGAATTTTTTCTCCCTGTTTGAGGAAAAATTCTCGGGGAAGGCGGTGTTTACTTTTTGTTAAAACCAAAAGAGTTTTAGGAAACCCCACCTTTTAAAAACAAGACCGAAAGAAGTACTAAAATCCCCCCTCTTTTTAGCCTGTTATAGCCACCAACAGCGATGATGTTTGAGGCTGCTCCACGTGTCAAGCGAGTTGATTGACAAGGAATGTCACTAAGTTATACTAATTAATAGAGAAACATCTTTTTTTTTACCTCCTCTATCGACGTTAAAACAAGGAAAAACGGAACCCAAAAACAACCCCAAAAAGGTGAACGAATGCTCTTTGGAAAAAAGGCGGCTCCGCCCCTAAAAAACACATCACCCAAAATCACAATGGCAGGCACTAAGCCCAACCCTAATCCGATCCTAGGGGAGATTCAGAAACTTATTTGGTTTGCCATGGCCCTGACGCTATTTCTGGCTCTTGTGAGCTATTCGCCGCAAGATCCTTCATGGACAACTTGGTCATCCAAAAATCAATTTCAAAACTGGCTAGGTAGATCGGGGAGTGTTGTTTCAGATTTGCTATTCCAATTATTTGGTCTTGCGAGTTTTTTGATCGCGGGTCTTTTCACACTTTTCGCACTGAGAAAAAAATCTACTAATTCTCAAGACACCTCATCGTTCAGCACTGTGACACCTGTGCTGTTTCTCATTTCAGTGAGTAGCCTCATTCAGAGTATTCTTCCCACCAAGTGGACACCTTGGAGTCTGCCAAACTCTGGCGGAGTCAGTGGACAAATGCTTTTTGAGTTTCTTTCCTGGGCCTCAGGAAATCTTGGAGCCTTCTTAATCAGTCTTGTAGCTTCGTTGGCTTTAGCTATGTGGGTCTTTAAATGGAATTTCGTCACCGTGGCTACCCAGACGATGAAATTATGGTTTTTTAAGCTTAAAGAAAAACGCTCAAACCTCACATTGCAATTCAAAGAAAAAGCAAGAACCATCAAAACTTCTATTCAAGAACGCTTGCAGAAGAAAAAAACACCCCCCATCGGAGTGCCCAATTCTAATGCTATCACCACAATTCAGACCCAGCCTCCTATTGAAATACCTAAGCCCGCAGTTCAATTGCCCCTTCCTCTCCCTAACCCCAACACTCAAGTAGCCATAGAAAATGTTCCGCCCATATCCACCGAGCGCTCAGCTGAAGATGAAGAACTCATTAAAGTGCTGAACCCAGAGCTCGGCAAAGAGAAAGTCCAAACAACTAAAGCTAGACCAACCAAAAAAATCAGTCTGAACTTTCAATTACCACAGCTCACGATGCTTTCTGGAAAAGCGGAAGCAAAAACAAAAACTGTTGATAAAAATTGGTACCTTGAAAAAGCACAGATCTTAGTTGAAAAGCTCAAAGATTTTGGAGTCGATGGCGAAGTTGTTCATATTTCTCCGGGCCCAGTTATTACTGTTTACGAATTTAAACCGGCGAGCGGAGTTAAAATCAAAGAAATCTCAAACCTATCCGATGATCTGACCCTTGCGCTGAGTGTTCTTAGCGTGCGTATTGTTGCGCCCATTCCAGGAAAACCAGTCGTGGGCATTGAAATACCAAGCCCTCATCGTGAAACAGTGTTCTTTAAAGACCTTGTTCAAGAGACTCCATTTTTCAAAAATGAGATTCGTATTCCAATCGCTCTTGGACGATTGGCTTCGGGAGAGCCTGTCACAGCTGACCTTGCAGCTATGCCACATCTTTTAGTTGCTGGATCCACGGGAACTGGAAAATCGGTTTTCATCAACACACTTATTGCAAGCTTGCTCTACCGATTTACCCCCCAACAATTAAAGCTCATTTTAGTTGATCCCAAAATGGTTGAGCTTTCACTTTACGAGGGAATTCCACACTTGCTGCTTCCAGTCGTTGTAGACTCTAGAAAAGCCGCTCTAGCACTTCGTTGGGCTGTTGAAGAGATGGAGCGAAGATACTCGTTGTTGCATCAATCCGGAGTCAGACATGTCGATGCTTATAACGAAAAATTAACCGAACTTTACGGTGGCCCCACAGATGAACATCCCTTTCTTCCTTACTTGGTTGTGGTAATCGATGAGTATGCAGACCTCATGGCCGTCGTAGCTAAAGATGTTGAACTCTCCATTGCGAGATTAGCCCAAAAAGCCCGAGCCAGTGGTATTCATCTCGTCCTAGCAACCCAACGCCCATCCACTGACGTCGTGACCGGCACAATTAAAGCCAACTTCCCAAGCCGAATCTCCTTCCGAGTGGCCTCTTCTGTAGACTCCAAAACGATTTTGGACCGAACGGGAGCTGATCGACTCTTGGGTAGTGGAGATATGTTGTTCCATTCCGCAGGTTTCTCAAGTCTTCGACGGATGCAAGGGGCCTTTGTTTCAGATGCCGATGTAGCAAGAATCGTAGAGCATTTAAAGAACCAAGGCGAGCCTGAGTATGATGAACGAATTCTTAAATCCCTTGAGAATGCCGAACAAATTGAAGCAGGGGGTTCGTATGATGGTGAAGGGTCTGACGAAGATGCTAAACTATTTGATGCAGCCGTAAGACTCGTCACTGAAAAAGGTGAAGCTAGCATCTCGCTGGTTCAGCGACATTTGAGAATCGGTTACAATCGGGCTGCCACGCTCATCGAGCAACTTGAGAAAGAGGGGATTGTTGGCCCCTCTGCTGGCGCTTCAAAACGACGCCAAGTTTTGGTCGGACAAATATAAAACTTCAATTGATTCTGATTCAAAACTCACCTATACCAAGAGCCTAAACTTTTAACCTGTGGATGGTAGTTTGATGAAAGCTCTGAAAGTTTCGCTTGTTGTATTATTTGTTTTTTTAGTCCGTGCCCATTCTGAGGAGGTTCGCTACTCCTGCACTTTAAAGATTCATTGCAGCCAACTTCATGCAGATCAAAAGACTTCATTCGAGTACGTAAGCAGTCCCGATAAAAAAGAGGCCAAAACGGTAGATTTGGGTGTTGTACGAGGGCGGGTCTTTGGGCCACACTACCTCTCTCTTTATTTGTTTGATACCAGAAAGCCCAACACGATTTGGACTAAGGCTTTTTCTCAATCTTTGATTAATGACCTGGAAGTTTCTCTTATAATCCCGGAAGACTCTGAACACTCAATGGTAGCCAACTTAAGTTGCTTGAAAAAGCTCGACTAGTTTTTGAACCCAGATGGCCACTCTGCTATAAAAAGGTCCCATGAGACTATTATCGTTTAAATGGATGTTAGGAATAGGATTATGTCATCTTTCCCTAGGTACCACCCCTCTCACAGATGCGCTAAGCAAACTTCAAAACTCTTGGGATAATACCAAGAATTACCAATCTAATTTTAAACAGGTGGTTTTTTCCAAAAAGCTGCACACCAAAGATGAAACTAGAGGGACAATTTTTGTCTCAAAGCCCGGAAAAATACGCTGGGAAATTCCCGATCAAAACCTCATTCAAATACTGAATGGGAACCGAATGACTCAAATCAAAGAGAACAAACGCAGAAAAAAGACTGTGGTCGACATCTTTAGGGACATTTCCAAGTCTGTCGACTTAAAGTCGCTTGGCTTTTTAAGTGGCACAGCCTCTTTTAAAGAAAGCTACAATGCTGTTTTAGGCGCGGAAGATACTGAAAAGATTGAGCTAAAGCTCACTCCCAAATCCTCTCCCAACGAAACATATCTTGCGGAAATTGATAAAAAAAGCTATTTTCTGCGCGCTTTAACAACGGATACGGCCGATTCGAAAGTTCGGATCGACTTTTTGAAGACAGAGATCAACACCAACTTAGAATCCAGCCTCTTTGAGTATCAACCGAAGCCGACAGATACTGTGCACGAAAATCCATAAGGAAGAGTGATATGCCTTCATTTGATATTGTAGTGAATTTGAACTTGCAGGAAGTGGATAATGCCATCAATCAAGCGCAAAAAGAACTTGGGCAACGATACGACTTCAAAGGTAGCAAAAGCAAAATTGAGTGGGACGCCAAGAAAAAAGAGATCAATTTAGTTAGCGATGATGATTACAAGCTAAAAGCCGTCATAGATATTGTTCAAGGAAAGCTGATTAAGCGCGGAGTATCGATAAAGAATATCACTTTCGGGAAAGTCGAGCCATCTTTCGAGGGGACAGTAAGGCAGAACTTAACTCTGGCCGGCGGAATTCCCTCTGAAAAAGGAAAAGAGATCAATAAACTTATTAAAGATTCAAAATTGAAAGTTTCATCTCAAATGCAAGATGAACAAGTAAGAGTTACCGGAAAAAATCGAGATGACCTCCAAGAAGTGATTGCTTTGGTCAGGAAGTCTGATCTGGGTATGGATTTTAATTTTATTAACTTTAGAGACTAATGTTAGAGACCAGTTCAAAAACTATTTTTTTCCAGTCTCTAGGTTGTCCGAAGAACCTAGTCGATGCGGAAGTGATGCTTGGAATCACGAAAGAGCACAACTACAAATTTGTAGAAGACCCTTCTCAAGCCGAAGTGATCGTAGTTAACACTTGTAGCTTCATTAACGATTCCAAACGTGAGTCTATCAATACGGTTCTTGAACTATCAGAAAACAAAAAGACGGGAAATTGCAATAAGCTCATCGTAACCGGCTGCTTGCCACAAAGGTACAAAGAGGATTTGAAAGTTGCGTTCCCAGAAGTCGATGCTTTTGTTGGAACCGGTCAGTATGGGAACATTTTAGCGTTTATTGAAGGACAAAAAGAGAGCGATGAGGGATTTAAACACCCCAAGTACCTTCACAATGAAAACACGCCCCGAATCAATTCCCAGCCGAAACACCGCGCCTACTTAAAAGTTTCTGAAGGCTGCATTAAGAATTGTGCCTTTTGTATTATCCCGAAAATTAGAGGAACGCTCAGAAGCCGCACTGTAGATTCTCTTGTAAAAGAGGCCGAGAACTTAGTTGCTTCAGGTGTGAAAGAACTCAATCTCATCGCACAAGACCTTACAGACTATGGAAGAGATCTTAGAGACGGTACAACCCTAGTCTCTCTTCTAAAAGGGCTAGTTAAAGTAGAGGGACTTGAGTGGATTAGAATGCTCTATGTTTATCCCGACGAAATGTCAGATGAATTGATCGAGCTCATTGCGACGGAGAAAAAGATCTGTAAATACATCGACACTCCTGTACAGCACATCAACGATCGAATGTTAGCTTTAATGAATCGTAAAGTTACAGGGGCACAAATCAGAGAACGTTTGAATAAGTTGAGAGAGCGAATCCCCGAAGTGGTGATACGAAGTACGGTCATTGTTGGTTATCCAGGAGAAACAGAAGACGAATATCAACAATTGAAATCTTTTGTGAAAGAGGCCCTTTTTGATCATTTAGGGGTTTTTGCGTACTCGCACGAGGAAAACACTGCTTCGTACAGTCTTCCCGACCAACTACCCGAGGAGCTAAAACAGGCTAGAAGAGACGACCTCATGAAAACACAACAAGCAGCGTCGAAATCTAGGTTGAAGAAACTCGTCGGAAAAACCCTACCAGTGTTGGTGGAAGGGCCATCGGAGGAATCAGAGTTCCTTTGGCAGGGCAGATACCAAGGCCAAGCCCCTGACATTGACGGCCATATCTTGATACGCTCAGGAAAACTTACTCAAGGCTCTATTCTTGATCTTAAAATTGAGCAAGCAATGGAGTATGATTTAATCGCCAGTGCGATTGAATATACGACATAACTTTCTTTTACCTATCACTCTCGCACTCGTCTGCTCTTTAGTTTCATTTGGCGACTACGCTTGGATCCCCGACTATCATCACTTACAAACCAAAGTAGGAATAGATTATTTACATAGCTCAGACAACTTCGGAAGTGATGGGGTAAAAACAGCCCTTACCAATGCAAATCAGCCCACATCTCTCAATGATTTTAAATTTTGGATTGAAGGCGAGTACGGATTTGTCAAAGACTGGTCGGGTTATTTGCGACTACCGTTCACGACTGCGCTGATCGACAATTCAACGGAAACCCTCTTTAGTGGCTCGGGATTCTCCGACCTAAATCTCGGTCTCAAATGGAATGTGCTTCGAAGCAAATCTCTCATCACTTTAGAATTATTTAGCCGAGTCCCCCTGTACAGTACGACTGCACCCCAAACAGGAGAGCTAGTATTAGGTGATGGTAGCTTTGACTTTGGCGGATTGATGAATGTGGGCTATCGATTTAACCGAAGATTTGCTGTTGGAATTTCGCCGGGGCTCATGATCCGATCTTCGGGTTATGAGAGCGCTTTTGTTGGAAGTGCTTTTGGTGGGGCAACTTTTCATCCGATGTATATAAGACTGGTCATAGATTCTCTGTTTTCATTAAGAAAGCCCTCTCCAACTATCACTAACTCAAGCAACTCAAAGACGGGATCGGGAGGATCATTTGCGCGGCTCTCAAAAAATCCCGATAGTGTTGCGATTGGAGTACGAATAGGTGCCTTTTTAAGTAAACAATATCGGCTTGAAGCTTCAACAATGTGGTCAACTTATGGAAAGTCGTCACCTGTTTATTTTAAAACGGGCCTAAATTTGGTTGCAGATTTTGATCTCTACGAGCCAGAACTTCCCAAGACCAAAGTAAAAGAGATTCCTTTTGAAAAAGAGCAACAACCCCTTGACCGCTCTAAAGAGTCTCAAGAGTTCGGGGCACCCACCGAAAATTTCGAGGAAAAAACTAATTAGTCATTACTTCCGAAAGAAACTTGCGATCTCATTCCGCGAGAAGTCGCTCCTGAATTTCTTGAAGGTAACCGTGAGCCAGATTCGTTTTTTGGGCTGAAATAGGGTCTTGCACTATTACTAGTGGCTGCAGGAGATCTTAAGGCGCTTTCGTTAAATTCCTGTTTCTCTTTTTCAATATTTTTGTCACCGGATCTGGGTCGTCTTTCCGATTTATTGGCTGCAACAGCACCGCTCTTTTTGTCATTAAAAAAATCTGGATCCATTGAGTCCTCTGAATCGTTGCCCAAATTCCCACTTCCAACTCCCCTATTATCGTCAGATAAAAAACCCGAAGCGTCAGATTCATTATTTGAATTTCTTTGAGATATTGAATTGCCCTCGGAGCCATTGCTATTATCAGGATCATTTAAGCTTGATTTGGATATATCTGCTGTAATTGTCGATAGCCCAGCTGGCGAACCATCGCCATTTCCGCTCTTAGCCCTTCCGGCAACTTGCGATTCGCTGTTGCCTCTTTGAGTAGGGCTAGCTTCAGAGCTTTTATCTAAGCTTCCAACCAAGCCGCCAGACCGTCTCCCACGGTCACCAGAATTCGATCCAGAATTAGAACCAAGTTTCTTTTTATGAAAAGATCCGCCCGAATCATCACTTTTTCGCCCAAACGAGCCAGCGTTCGAACTATTGTTTGAAAGCCCTCGCGTGACCCCATTGGGAGAATTTTTAGCTAAATCGGGCGTATCAGGTCCGTCCTTAAAACTTTTCCAAATGGGCTCCCCGAGTGGCATTTTTTTGTCTTCGCGATGACTATAGTACCTCTCCTTATTGGGATAATATTTATGATACCCATCCGGATCAGGAATAGCGGACGCCCTCATCTGAGCACACCCAATAGCTGTGTAACCCCCTCCGTGTTCGTGATCACCGCTACTGTCTTTGTCATCATTAGGGTCACCAATACCATTTCCCGCTTTTTTACCATTCGGCCAACCCATCTGTCCGTGGCCCATGGTTTCATGGGAATAGACCGCTCCACTGGAATAACCTTCACGGTCGACAATACCTACAGCAACTTCTCCGGAAGCCATTCCGCCAAAACCATCACCTTTACCTTTGTGACTTTCAGCTCTTTTCTTCGATTCCCCAGAAGCCCCATTGGCCAGCTGGTTACAACCAGCAACATTTTTAGTGGGCCGCTTGCCAGTTTTTTTATCTTCTTCGTAAGAACCACACATTTCATCAGCAACGGTGCTGCTTCGATTAGTGAGAACTAACGAAGACCCTTTTCCCGCAATCTTGGATTCTTTAATGTTACAGCTGCTACTTTGAAGACTATTGATCTGTGCTTCATTGTTGGGGTCCGGAATACTCACCGTTCTAGCATAGGGAACCAAATTCACTCCGCAAGCGGCAGACATTTGCACCATGTCTTTAATCTGAGAATTAGCATCTGGCCCGTCGACAAAAACGCAGACTGGCCACCAAAGACCAAATGACTGTCCCTTACTAGACTGCCCACCGGAACCGTCACCAGCCTTCGGTGGAGGATTTCTTTGAGGTTCTTCAGGTGAAATAGCGTCGTCGGTTTTCTCAGGCAAGGAGCCTTCTCGTTTGGCTTCATTGATCAGGTTTGCCTTTGGAATTGGCGGGGGAGTTGATTGAAGTTGCGTTACTAAACTGTTGCCACCTAAATCTGTTCCTGAGTTGTTACTAATAGGCTCATTGCTTTTTGAAATATCTTTTGAGCTAGTTTGCAGGTTTTCTTTTTCCTCAGAAGTTTCACCATTCGTTATGTTCGACTTAGAAATGACTTTAATGGGCTTCTTCTTCTGGAGTTGTGGGATTTTCCAACCCCCGATTGGTTTGCCGTTTTTTATTGATTGCAAAAGCCGAGAAGCAGCCGAGTTCTCGCCCTGACCATGTACCGAAGAAAAACTTGGAAACAGCAATAAACAAATAGCTATGTATGCCGTAATTTTCATTCCCTGCCCGTCAAAAACATTTACAGTTTCATTTTTAATTTAAAAAGTGCAACGACGATGCCTACATTGCGTGCGACAAGTTACAGGGAAGAATACGAATAGGTGTCAAAACATTAAACAGGTGTCAATACGCTCGTTTTCGATATAGCCACATCCCCAAGCCAACAAAAACCACATTGGGAGCCCAAACTCCGAGCCACGGAACCACCCAACCAGAAAGTGCTAACGCATTAGCACCTACATAAGATAACCAATAGATTAAGCCAACAATCAGGCACAGTACTACAGCAGTACTTCGAATGCCTCGATTACTTCGAGTTCCTATGACAAATCCCAAAATTGCAAACACGACACATGCAAATGAGAGCGAAAACCTACGATGAAGCTCAACTTCAAGTTTTCGATGCATTGGTGGGTCTGGAAGAGTTTCTTTGAGTCGTGTTTTTAACTGATCAAAGTTAAATGATGGTGGGGAATATTCACGCCACGAGTTTCCTCTTTCACCCATTTCTAAGTTGATATCATAAACATCGAAGTCGATTTTTTGTTGGGGCCCTTCCGACTTTTTAGAGTCTACCAAAATAGAGCCTTGAGTGAGCCGCAAGGTAAGCTGACTTTTTTGAGGAATATTTTTCAAAAGTCCAGCCTCTGCTGTGATCGCTAAAGGATTTGATTCATCTCTTTCATCGTAAATAAAAACTTTTTTGAGTTCGTTTTTTACCGGAATAATTTGCTCTGCAAACAAAACCAATCCAAAAAACCCTTCTTGGAAAACGCCCGGCTTTAAAGCTGCCATAGCCCGTTCGTTTCCAAGCTTTTCGATTAAAAGCTCAAACTTCCTATTGCCCTGCGGAACCGAATACAATGCGGAATAAAGCGTGACCAAAGTAATAACCACTGAAAAGATCCCCAAAGGAAGAAACATCTGAAATAGACTGATACCATTGGACTGAAGAGCAACCACTTCTCCTTCGGAATTGGCCCTTGAAATTCCCATGAGCACTGAAAAGAGAAAAGCAATAGGGACAGCAATTGGAACAAAAGACAACATCAGATAAACGGAAATTCTCCCAACGTCTTTCATTCCCACTTGATGAACAACTACAAATTCACTCAAGCGAATAGCTTGGAACGTAAGCATTATGAGGAGAAAAATAGCAGTCCCCATCAAAAAACTGCCTAGGACCTCCACGGCCATGTACTTGGTTAAATACCAAGAAAGCAGAGTTCGCTTTTGTTCGCTCATGCCCCTGATTATAGCCATCCTGACTTAAGAGCAAACCTTAAAAAATCGATATTTGATATTGCCACCCTTTAGCCCTATAACCTTGATATGAAAACTGATTCCCAAGACAGTCTTTTCTCTGCCAACTCCAAAGATACACCGCTGGCTCATCGAGTCCGGCCCCAGGAGTTCTCAGAAATAGTGGGGCAGGGACACTTCATAAATGCACGATTTAAGACCATTCTTGAAAGCGATCGTTGGAGTGGTTTTGTTTTCTGGGGCCCCCCAGGTACAGGAAAAACGACATTGGCCACTTTAATCGCCAAAGTAACAAAACGCCCGTTTCATACCCTTTCAGCCGTAACATGTGGAGTAAAAGAGATCAAAGAAGTCCTTGAGCGCTCGCGAATCGAATTTAGAACCGGCCGACCAGCTCATATTTTATTCATCGATGAAGTTCATCGGTTGAATAAATCTCAGCAAGACGTACTACTACCCTTTCTTGAAGAGGGAAGTATTCGATTCATAGGTGCCACAACAGAGAACCCCTCCTTTGAAATCAACAACGCTATTTTGTCGCGAGTGATTATTTTTAAGTTCAATGCGCTCCCCCCAACCGAGCTTCTCAATATTTTAAAAAAAGCTGCCCCTAGTAATGTGGACAATGAAGTTTTAGAAAAAATTGCTGACTGTGCCCACGGCGATGCCAGAAAAGCTCTTAATCTTCTTGATCACGTCTGCCTCTCAGGAGCAAACCTTGAAAAAATATCATTGAAAGAATTTGATGAAGCCACTCAAGCTCAGTCACTTTATTACGATAAAAAATCGGAAGCGCACTACGATACAATCTCAGCTTTCATAAAAAGTATTCGAGGAAGTGATCCTGATGCTGCTGTTTATTATCTCGCTCGAATGTTAGAGAGTGGAGAAGATCCCGTATTCATTGCTCGACGACTCATCATTGTTGCATCGGAAGATATCGGTAACGCGAATCCCGCAGCTCTGATGTTGGCTACTAGCTGCTTACAAGCAGTGGACGCGATAGGAATGCCCGAAGCAAGAATACCGCTGGCACAAACCACGACCTATTTGGCCTGCTCTGAAAAAAGCAATCGTAGCTACACTGCAATCAACGAAGCTATCGATGAAGTCAAAAAAACTGGAATCCTAGACATTCCAATGGAGTTGAGAAATGCTCCAACTTCAATGATGAAGAACTGGGGCTACGGGAAAAATTATCAATACCCTCACAACCACGAGGGTGGATGGGTAGAAGCACAATATTTGCCCGAAAAAATTAAGGGTAAGCGCTTTTACCTTCCGACAGCAAGGGGAAGTGAAAAAAAGTTTCAGGAGTTTTTGTCTGTTCGCGGAAAAAAAACAACTACATGAAAAGGCGGATACCGGCGTTACCGTAGAGATTAATTAAAGGATTGGGCTTTTGAGGGTCTAGTCCGTAACCGTATGCTTCAACTTCGAAAGCAATTGTTTTAGCGATTCGAATTCTAATTCCGGCTCCGACGTTGGCAGAAATCCCTCGAGTCATCGGTTCAGTGACCAAACTTGCAGAACTGCTTCCAACAGGCGTCACATAGTAAGAACGGTTAGATTCAATATAACCAGCCCCTAAAAATACAAATGGCTGAACCGTATATTTTTCACTTAGAATATCGATATCGAGACCTACGCTATAAATATTGGTCTCAGTTTTAATGTCGTTTAATGTAGCGATCACCGATGGACTGCCCACATCAAGGTGATTTTGAAGACTGCTAACTACGGTATAACGCCCCTCGATCCTCACTTGAGGAATGATGAGAATCGCAAGTCCTGTGGCGCCCGCCACACTCACAGTATAACGGTCCTGATCCGTGTAGTTTTTTGAAGCTGAGGCTTTGGCAAAAATCTCTAAATTGTGGGCATGGCTCATCGACGAAATAAGAGAGATTGCCACAATGCATAGAGTCAACAAAGTTTGGTGCGTGCGTTGTTGCATATTATTATTGTATGCTAGTCCGGATAGCTTTCCAAAACACAGGAGGTCAAAACATCTATGGCAACTGGTTACCTCATGCAAGCTATCAATCTATACGATTCTATTCACATCAAAAGTATTCGCTCTGTTTTATCGGGTCGAGT
>DDPO01000116.1:20879-21776 GCA_002342225.1 Bdellovibrionaceae bacterium UBA2466
TTTATCGATTTGGTTGTCTTGTGTTTTTCAACATGTCCAATGAACAAATTGATATTGAAGTTGGAAAAATAAAAACGGTTTTGGGAAATGGATTAGCAAACCCTACAACAGAGACTTATCAAGTCAATGTCGGTGACTTTCCAAACCGAGTTGAATTTGAATATGTGGAAGTCAAAGAGTTGTCTTTAGATATCCTACGACTCATAGCTATTTCCGTCGGGCAATCCGCTGCACTCGAGTATTTTGAAGTTTTAGCAGACCGGATGCTCAATGAGGCCTCGACTTTCATGGAGAGTCTCGCAAGCTTAGGGGCTGTTTCTTTAAAAACAACAAGCCTTTTAAAAATGATTGGAACATCAGCGAGAGCTCGTCAGCACATCATTAGTAACGTGGCCATTCTTGATCCGCCTGATGAAACTTGGAAGAGCAAAGAACTCGAGGAAATTTTCAAAGAGCTACAAGCCAATTTTGATATTGAAGTTCGTTTTCGAACTCTCGATAGGAAACTCACTTTAATTCAAGATAACATCGAGATTTTGGCCGATTTTACATCAAGCCGACGAACTATCATGCTCGAAGCATCGGTAGTAGCTCTTATTCTCATTGAAATTGTGTTGGCTCTACTCCACAAACGATAGAGTCATCAGAAGCAAAACTACGATTTGCGAGATTAGTAGTTTCCGCCACCATCGTCATCATAATCTCCGCCGCCGCCTCGACCTCCGTAGCCACGATCATCATCTCGATCCCGACCTCGATCACTGCCTCGACCACCGCGCCCGCTGCCACCACCTCGGCCACCACCATCTCTTCCTCCTCGGCCGTATCCACCTCGACCGCCACCGCCCTCTCCGCCACCACCACCGCCACCAAATCTTCGACCACCACCGCCGCTTC